>JAGLNZ010000342.1 GCA_023139225.1 Desulfobacula sp.
GGAAGACTTACCGTGACCCTGAAAGAACTGACATTATCAGACCTGGATGCAAAAAACAGGGGGATGGATTCCGGAAAATATGTCTGCCTGACTGTTGCTGATACCGGGGCGGGCATGGATCAGGCAACGGTGAATCAAGTATTTGATCCTTATTTTACAACCAAGGAAAAATCAAAGGGTACAGGTCTTGGTCTTTCCGTTGTCCACGGCATTGTAAAAAATTTTGACGGACATATCAGCGTGTACAGCGAGCAGAATAAGGGTACTCAATTTCAAGTTTACCTGCCTGCGGCAAAAATAAAAGCTAAGCCGGCAAGTGTTCAACCTGAGTTACCGGTTCAAAAAGGCAGTGAAAGAATTCTCCTTGTAGACGATGAAAATGCCATCATTCAAATGGAAAAACAGATGCTGGAAAAAATGGGTTATAATGTAACAAGCCGAACCAGCAGTATAGATGCTTTGGAAACATTTAAAAGCGACCCTTACAATTTTGATATTGTTATTACTGATTTGATCATGCCGAATATGACCGGAGACAGGCTGGCAGAAGAGCTTTTAAAAATCCGAGCTGATATACCAATACTGCTTTGCACAGGATTCAGCCAGGGAATTGACGAAGAAAAAGCTGCATCCATTGGAATTAAAGGGCTTTTGCTCAAACCAATTATAATGACTGATATGTCGGGAATGATCCGTAAAGCGCTGAATAAATAGACACCCCTGCCTGGAATACCAGGCAGGGGTGTCTATTATTTATCTAACTGACCGTTGACCCTTCCTTTTGGCTGGAAAAAGAAAAATCAACAAGATCAATGATCCTGTCCTGAGGATCAAGGCGGTTGAGCTTCACCATCTCAAAGCTGTCCACCTCAATAAATACATTACCTTTTTTATCTACAAGTTTGAGATTATAAGTATTGGTTTCTTCACCTGAATCCATCTTTTGGGTGATACAAAAATATTCCCGGTTTTTCTCGACATCCCCATAAAATTTCAAGGAATTGATTCTATAGGGCAACACTGTCCTTGAGCTGGTAAAGAACTCAAGAAGGCCGCCGGTCTGGAACATGGCATCAACCAGGATGGGGGCTGCCACAAACCTGGGATCTTTCACCCCTTTAAAAAACTCTTTTTTACTTTTGTCCTTCACTGTTGTGACCAATGTTTTACCGTCAAAGGAATTAATATCCGTGATAGTACCGAACAGGCCGAACATAAACAATCGTTTAGGATTATATACCAGGGTTTCAAGATCGCCCTCCCATGAAACCGGAGTAAATTGCGGCAGTTTGATCTTTTTCGATTTTAAAGGCTTTTCGGCAAACCTGTATTTGCCTTCATAATGGAGTTTGGGATCACCCATAACAAGGCCTTTGGGATTCTTGAACTGAGAGGTGATTCTGCAGTCAAACAGGCCTTCCCCCTCATGGTTACCTGAAATCAGAAGCTCCTTGGAACGGCCCTTTAAAAGTTTGATGGCATAGGGAATCTGAAAGTCGGTCAATTCAACAAAATGTACTTTATCTTTGGACAGTGATCCTGCCACTTCTGCCATGGTTTCAATCCCTGTGGACCCGAGGAAAAGTGGTACATCTTCCATGGTATGATCCTGGAGGAAAACATCCCTTTCAATATCCAGCACCCGTGAATAGGTCATACCGGTACCGGTAGTTTCCACAGGGGTGTCCAAAAATGGGAACTGTACATCCTTAGGATCTCCCAGAAGACCGTCCTTATCAAAGGAATAATCAAGGCCGGAAAATACCATTTCAGACGCTGTTTTATCCAAAAGATCTGCCATAAAGAACTTGACGCCCTGGTCCATGGGAAGGAATCGAATGCCTCTTTCTTCCAGCACCTTTTTTACTGTGGGATTGGTTGCCATGCCAACCCCGCCCCAGGCTGTCCAGGCATAAACCTTATAAGTTCTTTCAGGATGAAGCTGTTTTTGACGGAACAGGGTTTTACCTAGAAAGTCATTGGCAGACGTATAATCCACCTGCCCTTCATTCCCAAAACGGGCGGTTACGGATGAGAAGGTAAAGAAATATTTATACTCCCTGTCTTTAAAGGCGCCAAGAAGATTTCTCATGCCCTTGACTTTGACATCCACCACCAGTTCAAATGACCAGAGCTCCTTTTTAGGGATAAACTGGCTCATCTCCATGCCGGCAGCATGAAAAACACCGTCAATTTTGTCATATTTGTCCACAGCCGCTTTTACGGCATCAAAATTGGTTACATCCACACAATTATACTCAACACTGACACCCAGAGACTCGAGGTATTCAATATTTTCAAGTGATTGGCGAACACGCATCAAACGATCAAGGGCACGTTTGACTTCAACGGGTTTCACCCCGGGCATATCATCTCTGAGCATGGCCATGAGGTCTGCCCCGGTGGATGTTTTATCCAGATATTTTTGATCAGTGCTGTAAATATCATTGATATCCAGGATAATCAGGTTGACCTTATGCTTTTCAACCACTTTTTTAATGATTTCATAGGTAATGCCGCCGGCGCCACCTGTAACCAGCATGGTATCATTGCGGGATATGATCTGTTGCGTTTTATCTGCAATGGAGGGTTTCATGGAAATGACATACCGCTTTTTATTCTTATACCCCACTTCACAACGGGTATCGTCGCAAAGAAGTTCGTTCAGGAAATTATCCGCAATTTTTGCCGTGCTTTTCTTTGGCTGTTTATAAGAAAAGTCCACAACCTTGACCATGGTATCCGGCATCTCTTTGTTCACGGTTTTCAAAAGGCCTGAAAGTCCTGCAAACATTGGATGGATATCACCGCAGTCTTTCATATACGGGAATACAACAGAATCAAAGGTGATGGTTCCAATGATATTGCCTTTTTGATCAAGGGTTTCAAACAGACTCTTTATCATGACAAAAAAAGATTTGATGGTCGTGTTCAGGGATTCATCTGAATCACCTTCCCCGTCTTTCCGGTTAAAATAGTAATCAAGGGGGGCAAGATGAATAAACCCGTTCACTTCCGGGTATGTTTCCTTGAATTCTTCCACCCGTTTTTCAGTGGCCTTAACATCGGTCAGGTCAAACTTGAAATCAGCGTCTTTACCGCCAATGGTAATGACCTGGCCCTTTTTCTTTTTTATTTTTTCAATAATTTTTTTGGCAAACCCGTGACTGTCAAGGGAGACTATGATCTTTTTGCCTTTAAAATCCTTTGTGGAAACTTTGGGAATGCGGGCTTCCTTTAAGCTGACAGTCAACCGCTTAATGGGTGATGCAGGATCAGGAAATTCATCATCTTCATTTAAAGGAATACTGATGTCCGTTACCTGTGGAGCTTCATCACTTTCCACAAAAGCTTCCTCTTTAGCCTGGGACGTTTGTGGAGCGCCCAGCCTGGACTGAATATACTCAGCCAGTTTGGCAATGGTGTTCAGATCCCGAAGTTTTAAATCATCCGGCACTGAAAAGCTGAAATGCGAGGAGACCTTGGCAAAAATCTCAACCTGTTTCACCGTATCAATTCCAAGGTCTGCTTCAAGATCCAGATCATCTTCCAGCATGTCTGCCGTGTATCCGGTCTGGACAGCGATCACCTCTTTAACCACTGCTGTCGCATCCTCGTCTTGCGCCGGTGCACTGGAAGTTGCAAGTGCCGGTTCCGGTATGTCTGTCTGTTTTTCAATTCCAACAGGCACGCCTGTCCTGGACTGGATATAATCCCCAAGTTTGGCAATGGTGTTCAGGTCCCGAAGTTTTAAATCATCCGGTACTGAAAAACCAAAATGAGCGGCAACCCTGGCAAAAATCTCAACCTGTTTTACCGTATCTATTCCAAGATCTGCTTCAAGATCCAGGTCATCTTCCAGCATGTCAATCGCATATCCGGTCTGTTCTGCTATCACTTCCTTAACTTTGGCAAGAGCATTTAAGGAAACTTGTGCCTGCGGTGCCGGTTGTGTGCCAGATTGTATGTCTGATCGTGTGTTTGATTGTGTGTCCGGTTGAGCAGCGGCAGGTACCGAAGCAGTACTTTTGTTACCCTGTATGTCCACTCTTGTGGCAACATACTCGGCCAGTTTGGCAATGGTATTCAAATCCCGAAGTTTTAAATCATCCGGCACTGAAAAGCTGAAATGCGAGGCGACCTTGGCAAAAATCTCAACCTGTTTCACCGTATCAATTCCAAGATCTGCTTCAAGATCCAGGTCATCTTCCAGCATGTCTGCTGTGTATCCGGTCTGCTCGGCAATAATTGACTTGACTGTTTTAAGAGCTGGCTCAAGGGCTGTCTCTTCAACAGGTTCGGTTTCAACCTGCGCCGGGGTTTCTTTCACTGCTGCAACGGGTGCAGGTGCTGCCGGCATGGCAGGGATAACAGGTGCTGCAGGTGTCTCAACTTTTTTTGTTTTCTTTGTTATTTGTGGCAAGACTTCCCCTCCGGCCACGGCACACAGGGTATTATCAATAATCTTGAGTTCAGGATTTTGGGATCCGGTAATTTGTTTTATCCAGTTTTGATATTGGATATTTCCTTCAACCGGATTTTCCTCTACCCGTTTGACAAACATGAAAGCAAAATGAGAACCAAACCCGGCAGCCAGATGAAGGCCATATTCAGAATTGATTTTCTCCTGACCGGAAAAACTGAGCTTTTTAAAATGTTCGGGAATCTTTTTTAAATTTGCAATGGGAGGCGCTTTTCTTTTCTGAAGGGCTTTAACCAGAACAACATCTTCTATGGCAGCCCCCAGGGTATGGCCTGTAAATCCCTTTGTATTGGATATGCAGATACTGCTTAAATGATCGGCAAAGGTTGTTTCAAGGGCGGTTACTTCTGCGTCGGCACTGCCTCCCCTTGCCGGGGTATAGGTTTCATGGGACATGAAAAGAAGCTTATCTGCATACTCTTCTTTCTTAATCCCATTTTGTTTTTCCACTTTATTGATGAATTTTTTCATCTCGCCGGACATACGGGGCACGTCAATATTATAGGTGTGAAAAGCAGCGTTGGCAATATGGGTGCCAAGGATCTCACACTGACCGTTCATGCCTCTTTTCTTTACACAAGCTTCGCTTTCTATGACAAGACCGACAGCACCGGAACCCAGAATAGTTCCGTTACGGTCTTCATCAAAGGGCTTGGCCGCTTCTGATACTCGTTTTTTAATGGTGGCGGCACCAAGTGCCAAAAAGCCTGACCCCACCCACTGGTTCTGGTTTGGTGAAGTGGCATTTTCACCACCCACAACAAGTACTCTTTTGCATCGACCGACCCTGATCCAGTCTTCGGCAATTCCAATGGCAAGAGTAGTGGATGCACAAGCAGAACTTACCAGTGTATTCGGACCTTTGGCCTTGATAATCTGGGCCAGATGAGCAGATCCTAAGGGACAGGCATTGGCAAGAAAATTCCTGTCAAACTTGTAAGGACCAAAATCCGACCGTTTCCTGGATTTCGCCTTGAAAAACCATTCTGTGAGCTCCTCTTTAATGGAAAGATCCTTTATTTTTTCCATGAGATAATAATAAATTTTTTCAAACTCTTCATAGGGTTTGAGAAATAATTTCTCATAAAAATATTTTTCAAGTTCTGACATCAGGGTTTCTCCGTTGGGCCATAGGGATGTGATGATCACCCCGGTGTCCTCCTGCATCTCTTCAGGCAGGGCAAACCCGTCAGGAATCAAAGTTTTTCCGTCTTTTACTTTTTTATACTGCATGACCAGAGGGATATTGGCATCTTTTAAGGCTTCTATGCCTGCGGCTATACCAATGGCCATACTGAAATCATATTGTTCCTTAATGCCGTATTCATCAGTAAGATCAAAATACCCCAACTGACCGGCCAGGTGGATCACATCTTCAGTCTTGGTGATTTGGACAAATCTTGCATTCCCGTCAGGCTGTTTATAGAGCTTGATGATATTCTTATCAATAATTTTCTCCTGGGCTTCAATCGTCAGGGGTTCAATAAAATTTTTGCCATTTAAAATAGCATCAAAATTATCGGTTGCAAACACACGCCTGGCCTTTCCCGGAAGCCCCACAGAAACACCTGAAATCAATATTTTATTGGTATTGAAATCATATCTTTCAATGGCATCAATGGCGCTCTCACGTTTCTGGTGCTGATATTCCTTATAAAGAATCTGATCAACCAGCTTCTGGTTATTTTGTTTAAAGGATTCAAAATCTTCAGACATATCTACTTTTGGTAACTCCTTTTTCATTTCAGGGATAATTTGGGTATCACTTGCTCGGACAGGTTTTACCTCAAAAATACTATTGCAGTCCTGCAAATATTTTCTGCATTCCTCAAAGGATTTCACCTCTCCTGACCTGGCATCTACGGATACGGCTGTGCCATACTCTCCGATATTGATATTTTTCAAAAGATTCACCAGCAGTCTTGACGGCCCGATTTCAATAAAATGGGTTCTGCCGGAAATATAGACATTTTCTATGGATTTAATAAATTCAACCGGCGAAATAATCTGTCTTGCCAGCAGATCTTTTACCTCTTCAGGTCTTTCCGGATAAGGTTTTGCAGTGGTGTTGGAAATAATTTTTCCAAACCGGGTGTCATTAAAAGTTATGGTATCCAGATACGCCCTTAATTTTTGTGAAGCATCTTTCAATAAAGGTGTATGAAAGGCCCCGGTAAGATTTAATTTTTTATAAAAAATCTCCTGCTGGGTCAAAAAAGTGCAGAATTTATCAATATCCTCTGCCCCTCCGGAAACAGCCGTCTGTTTCTCACTGTTTTTATTGGTAATAAAAATATTGGAAACAAAGGCTTTTCTGATCAGATGTTCTGTGTCTTTTTCATTTTTAAATACCACCATGATTTTGCCCGGAACCTTTAAGGTTGATTCATACATGAGATCCGAACGTTTGATGATAAGACGCATGGCATCATCAAAGGAGAGGATGCCGCTGCAAAAAAGAGCTGTGTATTCGCCCACACTGTGGCCGATGAAATAATCGGGTGAAAATCCTTCCCGGGACAATCGGCTGTAAATAGCAGCAGAAGAAAGAAAGACTGCGGCCTGGGTATTCTGGGTTGAGTTAATGGCATCATCCGTGCCGAACATCGTGTCCAGCAGGGAATACCCCCGTTGTTCAACAAAAATTTTTTCGCCTTTTTCCATGACCTTCCTGATATGGTCATCTTTTTCAAAAAGCGCCTTCATCATGCGGCTTCTCTGGGCGCCCTGGCCGGAAAGAAG
>JAGLNZ010000343.1 GCA_023139225.1 Desulfobacula sp.
TGAACGAAGGAGCCTATGATTTTGTCCCCAAACCATTTGATAATAATGAACTCAAGCAGACCATTCAAAGAGCCCTTGAATTAAAGACCCTGGATCAGGAAAAAGAAACAACTTCATCCGAGCTTCGGGACAATATGCATTTTAATTCGATTGTCGGGAAAAGTCCCGGAATGCAGGCTATTTACAAAAGAATTGAACAGGTCGGCCCGACAAAGACTAATGTTTTGATTACCGGAGAAAGCGGTACCGGAAAAGAGTTGATTGCAAAGGCTATCCATGAGAATTCCCATCGAGGAGACAACCCCTTTGTGGTTGTCAATTGCGGTGGTATTCCGGATACGTTAATAGAGAGTGAATTTTTCGGTCATATCAAAGGCTCTTTTACAGGAGCAGTCAGTGATAAACAGGGGCTCTTTGAGGCAGCCAATCAAGGAACCATTTTCCTTGATGAGATCGGTGAACTATCTCCCATTTTGCAGGTCAAACTGTTGCGGGCTGTACAGGAGACCTCTTTTAAACCCGTAGGCGGGACAAAAGAGATTAATGTGGATGTAAGAATTATTTCTGCTACCAACAAAAAGCTTGAGCAGGAAGTCATTGAAGGAAATTTCAGGGAAGATCTGTTTTTCAGGCTGAATGTTATTCCCATCAAGGTACCGCCGTTGCGGGACAGAAAAGGGGATGTTGAGCTTTTAGCCAAGCATTTTGCTGAAAAATATTCAGAAAAAATGGAAAAGGATATTGTAAAGTTGTCTTCCTATGCCATTGATTTTTTAAACAAGTACAGTTTTCCCGGCAATGTCAGGGAACTTGAAAATCTCATCGAACGAAGCGTGGCACTCTCATCAACCAATATTATTTTGCCTGAAAGTCTGACTATTTCCATGTATAAGAAACGAAGATGGGTTGAGGGAATAAAAGGCAGACGCTTTGACCTGGATGAAGTTGAGCAGGGCGTTGATCTGGATGAAATCCTGTCGACCATCGAGCAGGGGTATCTTAAAAAAGCCATGGAAATTTCAGGCGGTAATAAAAGTAAGGCGGCAGACTATCTAAACCTTAGTTTAAGGTCCATGCGCTACCGCCTTGATAAAACAGAGTCTGGTGAATGATTTAAAGCATGTTTTTTGGTTTTCTTGTACTTTCCGGAACAGGAGTTGCTTTCAAACTATTTTTTCCGGGGAGGTGTTTTATATAGTTCCTTTCATTCTCGCCATTGATATAATATCTGATTGAAATGTATTCTTCAGGTTTGATTGAAAGTTTAATGCCTTTTTTTGCAGGATAATATAAGAATCCATCGTCCAGTTCAATTATATTTTCTTCTGAAATGGATATAACCTGTCCGGATACAATTTCCGTGACAATAAATACTTTTGCAGTTAGGGTTGAAGGCAATATGCCAAGCAGCAATATTATCAGTATAAAAAGATATTTTTGTATTGGTTTTATAAAAGCCATTGGATTACTATCCTTTTTTATTTCTCAGGTTAAATTATTGTTTCTGACTATTGCCTTGTCTCCAGTAATATAAATCAAGACCAAATTCAGGGCCATCAATTGGAAAATCAGATCCGCCTTTTGGACCGATTATATCTCCACCCATCATGGACATTGCTCCTGCCTGCCCCTGTCTTGTTACAATTGCAAAGTCAGAAGGAATACCGAAAATATTAATTACTTTATGATATCTATCTGTCACGTCAAAGCTATAATCAGTGCCTGAATCATTTGATGTATTCAGATTATAAGCTGCAGAGCCGTCACAATAATTTAACGAGTAGGCAAGGCCGTTGCCCTGTGGGTTGCATGGATCAGAGATGGATGGCTGATATGAAGTAAAATATAGATTTCCAGCATAAAGACTGACCTGGCTGAGTATTTTTTCCCCCTCATGGTTATCCCTTGATGTAGTAGTCGCATCGAGTACACTTCCGGAAAACGTACAATGACTGCATTCTATAGAATCTCCCTGATCTTCCAGTACAATATACCATCCCTTGGCATCATCTTCATTTGAACCGTTTTCAAGTAATGTATAATTGCTGTATGAAGGATCATCTCTTAGTATTTCCTGCAAGTCGCTTTTTGTGATGCCAGTAATTGTGGTTCCCGTGTCAAGCTCGTCACAGGTAAGGTTTAAAAGGTTGTCTTCAGTGTATGGAACAATAGAAACTACCACTGCTGTGCCCAATTTGTCCTTTGCTGTAACAGATGAATCATCATATACTGCGTAAAACCGGTTTCGTATCATGGTATAGGTGGGATGCTCCCTGTCCCCGGTACCGAAATATA
>JAGLNZ010000344.1 GCA_023139225.1 Desulfobacula sp.
TCAGCTATGTTAAATAACTATATTTAAAAGGAAGAAACCCTGTCAAGGAAAAAGTTCGTTTTGGGAAATAAAAACGGAAACTATATGGTTGATATATCAACTATTTATTTTGTTGCAAAGAGGTTCCAGTATTTTTTATACTCATATATAATGGTATGCGTGGCTATAATACAAATATTTAATATCCATATTAAAAAAACTCCAAACCAGCTTTATTCCAGGCAGTATCAGGTTTTCAATGAATAAAACGTGTTTTGTATAAAGTTGATATATCAACTAATATATAGATGTGATTTTAGGTTAAGTGTCTTGATTTTTTCCCTCTTTACAGAATAAACACTGCGCTATCAGTATTTATTAGATGATGACCGGTACTAAAAAGAAAAGAAAATAAATTCTTGACAGGTAGCTGTAATGTATCTATAAGGTATCTAAGTAGTAGCTTAAAAATATCATGAAACAGCTACTTTGGAAACAGGAGTTCGAGGCATCATGGCGGTTAATAATGAAAAAGATGACAAGTTTGAGTCAGATTATATTCGCAGGAAGGTTAAATTCGAAATTTACGGCGAGGAAATGATCGAAAAAACCGTTAACTCAAGCGGTAATAGCGGCAGGATTTATTTGCCGCCTGAGTGGATCGGCACTAAAGTTAAAGTGGTAAAGTGTTAAAATAATTTAATAGGATAAGGAGTATACGATGGCAAATGTACCCGACAAAATTCAGACTTGGCAAATGGTAACCCCTTTTAGAAAAGACAGGGAAACCGGAGAGGTAACACCCGGTAAAATTGAAAAAACCGAGATTGATGTTCCTGAACTTAAACCAGGCGAAGTTCTGGTTGAGGTAGCAGGATGCGGCGTATGTCATACGGATCTGGGATATTATTATGACGGCGTTCCCACGGTCAATAAACCGCCAATGACTCTGGGCCATGAGATTTCAGGAATAGTGGTAGATGGGGATGCAAAATGGGTTGGAAAAGAAGTGATCATCCCGGCGGTAATGCCTTGCAGACAATGTTTTCTTTGCAAGACCGGAAAAGGCAATCGATGTCTTGGACAAAAAATGCCGGGTAACAGCATGGGTATCTATGGCGGATTTTCAAGCCATATCCCTGTACCCTCCATTGATCTTTGTGAAGTAAAGGATCGTGGCGATATCCCTCTTGAACATCTTGCTGTTGTCGCAGATGCAGCAACTTCCCCCTATCAGGCCATTCTCCGGTCCGGTTTCAAGATCGGTGACAACGCTATTGTAATGGGTATCGGCGGTATTGGTCAGTATCTGGTGCAGGAACTCAAAGCCTTGGGCGCAAACACCGTCATTGCAATGGCACGTCGTCAGGAACCCTTAGATAAAATGCTTTTTAACGGCGCTGATTATGCCGTGAATATTGCCGGTAAAACTTCAAGAGAGGTTTCCGGTGAGATAAAGGCCATTAGAAAAGAAAAAGGCCTTGCAGCCACTGACTGGAAAATTTTTGAAGCAACCGGCTCCAAACCGGGTGCCGAGCTTGCACTATCCCTCTTGAGTTTTACCGGAACAATGGTTGTTATTGGATATGGCGCTTATAAGATTGACTATGCATTAAGCCGACTCATGGCCTTTGACGCAGAAATTGCAGGCAGCTGGGGATGTCTTCCTGAGTATTATCCAACCGTATTGGGCATGGTAACCAGTGGAAAAATCAATCTTACTGATTATGTCCAGACAAGACCCATGAGTACCATTAATGAGGTTTTTGAAGAAGCGCATGCACAATCCCCGGAAAAGAGAATCGTTCTTGTCCCTGATTTTTAAAAAAAGCATGAGGTAAATATGAAACTTGAAGGAAAAAAAGCCATTGTTACCGGTGGAAGCCGTGGAATCGGAAGAGCCATTGCCCTTATGTATGCCAAAGAGGGTGCTGATATTCTGGTGAATTACCATTCCAACGATGCTGCTGCAAAAGACACGGTGGGGGAAATTGAAAAACTGGGACGTAAAGGTGTTGCTGTTGCAGCTGATGTTGCAAATTACGAAAGTGCCCAGAATATGGTTGAAGAATGCGTAAAGCAGCTGGGCGGCGTTGATATTGTTGTGAATAATGCCGGTGTTTCCAAACCCTCCATGCTTCTTAAAATGAAGGAAG
>JAGLNZ010000345.1 GCA_023139225.1 Desulfobacula sp.
CCCACAAATATTTATAAAAAATATTAAAGAGAAAAGAGGGGCGATTGTCAATTATAAGGGAATGAATATTTCTCCGGACTGGATGCCCGGACAGCTTAAACTTGCGGCAGCATTAAGTTTTTCCGGAGATCAGGAAATTTATTTGTTGACCATAAAGGGAGAAATTATTAAAAGAATAACAAAAAGCTGGGGAATTGATGTGTCTCCTGATTTTTCACCGGATGGTAAAAAAATAGTTTTTACTTCAAAACGGACTGGAACCCCCCAGATATATATAAAGGATATTGAATCTAAAAAAGTGCAAAGACTAACGTTCAAAGGTTTCAATAATACATCTCCATCCTGGTCGCCGGATGGAAGGAAGATTGCCTATGTGGGCATAGAAAAAAATAATATTGATATTTTTGTGATGAATATTGATTCGGGAATGCCGGTGCAGTTGACCATGAATGCGGGAGACAATGAAGATCCTGCCTGGTCACCGGACGGCAGTATGCTGACGTTTACATCAACTCGCCAGGGCGGTATCCCAAGAATTTTTGTCATGAATGTATCCGGATCAGACCCACGAAGACTTTTAAGGGTGAAAGGCAAACAGAGCCAGCCAGCCTGGTCAATGTCAAAAAGTACAGCAAATTAATTTTAGATATTTAATTAATTAAATAAAAAGGAGATTAAGTAATGAAAAACAGAATGTGGATTAATCTGGTAATGGCAATTCTTGTAGCAGGACTTTTTTTTACTGTCTCATGTGCAAAGAAAACGGTTGTAACTGATACAACAACTATAGAGGATCAGGAAAAGGTTGAAGCAGCGACCGACGCAAAGGCTGCTGCCCAGGCTGAGGCTGAGCGTATTGCACAGCAAAAGCTTGAAGATCAGATGGCCGGTGAAAAAGCACTTAAGCAAGCCAAAGCCATGGCTGCAAAGAAACGCTTTGAGAACCAGGATATTCATTTTGAATATGATAGTTCAGATTTAAGTTCCATGGCAAAAATGGTGTTAAAAGAAAAGGCAGCATGGCTAAAAGCAAATTATTCAGCAGCCGTAACCATTGAAGGCCATTGTGATGAGCGCGGCACAACCGAATATAACCTTGCCTTAGGTGAACGTCGTGCAAGCACTTCCAAAAGCTATTTAATTAATCTTGGTGTTGCAGCCTCCCGTTTGAACACCATAAGCTATGGTGAAGAACAACCCAAAGATTCAAGTGAAACTGAAAGTGCTTATCGAAAAAACAGGCGTGCTCACTTTGCAATTGATTAATTTCTTTTAGATAAAAGAGATTTGATTCAGGCGTAATAAGGGCCTTTTGGAGCGTTACGCCTGAATCGTTATTGTTTTTTGATTGTTGGAGTTTAGTTATGAGAATAAGTAATCTTTTTTATATAGTGATCGTTTTAGCTTTTCTTCCAGGCTGTGTGGAACCCCAGAAATTTGTTAGTCTTGAAAACAGGGTGGCAGCCATGGAAATGGAAAATAACAGACAGCTTTCCAGACAAAAGGAAAAATCAAAAAAAATTGTTATTCAAGACGAGCAGAATCAGTTGGAGCTTAAGGCAGGTCTTGAGAACATAGAAAAAAGATTAAATGAAAGCCATAGCATCAGCCAGGAAGAGTATGCAGATTTAAAATACAATATTCAGACGCTTAAGAAAGACCTGCAGCGTCTTGAAGGTTTGATGGAAGAAATTAATCATAGCTTTGAAGAGTACAGTCAAAAAGATAGAGAAGAAATTGAGAAGCAGCTGGAAAGACTTGATCAGGCCATTTCAAAAAATTATGAAAAGGTGATCAAGCTTGAAAAGTATATGGGGTTCGAACCGTCAGCTGCCGTGGGGCTTGAAAAAAAAATCGTATCATCAGAAACCCCTGGAAAGAATGCCGTGCAGGAATTATATGATTTTGCAAAGAAATTGTTTGATGATGGGGATAAGGAAAACGCGCGCATCCAGTTTGAAAATTTCATAAATAAATATCCGGATTCTGAGAATGCAGATAATGCCAGGTTTTGGATTGCCGATAGTTATTATGCTGAAAAATGGTTTGAAAAGGCGATTCTCGAGTACCAGAAAGTCTTAGAAGAATATCCGGACAGCAATAAACTGGCTGCAGCAAGACTAAAGCAAGGCTATGCGTTTGCTGAACTGGGTGAAAAAGCCAATGCAAGACTTATTCTCAGAGAATTGGTAAAAAAACATCCTGAGTCGAATGAAGCACAATATGCCCAAAAGAAATTAAAAAGCTTAGAGTAATTTTTTTAAATTTTTATGATAAAAGTGGTAGGCATTGACCCGGGGCTGGCTGGCACTGGTATTGGCGTTATAGAGGGAAACAGCAAAGAAATCCTTGGGTACTCATTTGGAAGCATTGCAACTGATGTAAAAGACCCGATTCATTTCAGACTTCACACTATTTATTCCAAAACTTTAGATTTTCTTTGTGAACAACAGCCTGATTATGTGGTGATAGAGGATATATACTCACTTGAAAAATATCCCGGATCAGGTATTATGTTGGGTAAAGTTTCAGGGGTTCTTCTTGTGGCAGCCTATAAAGCAGGGCTTGATGTGGAAGAAATTCCTGTAAGACAAGTAAAAAAAATTGTTTCCGGAAATGGGGGTGCAGATAAGTTTCAGATGGAAAGGGCTGTTCGCAATTTATTAAAACACAAAGAACCCATCCGGCCCTTTCATGCGTCAGATGCACTGGGGCTTGCTTTAACAGGATATTACAGGTACAAGTCAAAATTATGACCGAAAGAAAATTATGATCGGATACCTTGAGGGAACTATTCTTCATTTTGAGTCTGACGGCATTTTACTGCTTGTGGATAACATTGGATATGAAGTCTTATTGAATCCTCAGATGGTAGAAAAAGTAATGTCTCAGGGTTCAGATGAAGCCATAATTTCTTTATACATTTATTATCATCAGACAGATAGACAGCCCAAACCTGTACTCATAGGTTTTGACACACTTGAGGACAAAGAATTTTTTCAAACATTTATTACTGTGGATGCCATTGGCCCTATGAAAGCTGTAAAAGCGATGAGCCGTCCGGTTGGCGAGATGGCAAGGGCCATAGAAAAGAAAGATGTCTCGTTTTTAACAGGCTTAAGTGGGATTGGTAAAAGAACGGCTGAAAAAATAATTGCAACCCTTCATGGGAAAGTAGAAAAATTTATGGCTGCGACAGGTGTTTCAAAAGAAGTTGATCAAGAAAAAATTCCTGTTGAGATGCGAGATATCGGTCAGCAGGTTGCGGATGTTCTTGTAGAACAATTGGGGCATTCCCTATCATCAGCAAAAAGGATGATCAAGGAGGCATTTGAAAAAAACAGCACGATTTCAACCCCGGAAGAACTTTTTGATGAGATCTTTCAGGAGAACAGATAAAGCATGAGTGATGATATTATTTCCTATTCTTCTGAGAAAAAGGGTATTGTTACATCAAATACCACATCTGATGATCTGTCCTCTGATATTGTATCGTTAAGACCCACAAGTTTTAAAGAGTATGTCGGGCAGAATGATACGGTTGAAACCTTGAAAATTGCCATGCAGGCAGCCAAAATGAGGAATGAACCTTTAGAACACATTTTGCTTCATGGCCCTCCCGGCCTGGGCAAAACAACCGTTGCCCATATTATTGCCAATGAAATGGGCAAAGATTTAGTTGTCACATCAGGGCCTGCCCTGGAAAAGGGGGGAGATCTCATCGGGATCTTAACTAATCTTGGTGAGGGCGATATTTTTTTTATAGATGAAATTCATCGTATCCCAAAGGTTGTTGAAGAATTTTTATACCCGGCCATGGAAGATTTTGCCGTGGATTTTATATTTGACAAGGGGATCCATGCAAGGAGTCATCGATACCGGCTAAAACAATTTGTTCTTGTCGGTGCAACCACCAGGGTTGGTCTTTTGTCCTCCCCTTTAAGGGATCGGTTTGGGATATTTCGGACCCTTGATTTTTACAGTACAGAACAATTGATTATCATCATTAAGCGATCTGCTGATATTTTAAACACGATCATTTCTGATGATGGTGCCATAGAACTTGCAGAACGATCCAGGGGTACTCCCAGGATTGCAAACAGATTATTAAAAAGAGTCAGAGATTATTCACTGGTAAAATCAAACGGTAAAGTTACCAGACAGAGTGTGCAGGCAGCGCTTGAACTTGAAGGAATCGATGCGCTGGGACTTACATCACTTGACAGGAATTACTTAAAAACGATAATAGATTTTTATAAGGGAGGGCCTGTAGGGATTGAAGCAATTGCTGCAACATTGCAGGAAGAAACTGATACACTTGTAGATGTTGTTGAACCTTTTTTATTAAAAATCGGATTGGTTCTTCGGACTTCCAGTGGTAGAAAAGCATCACAAAAAGCCTATAAACACCTTAAGCTTAAACCATAAAATAAGGTATCCTAAATGAGGTATGCCAAATGAGGTATGCCAAATGAGGTATGATTGTTAATTTAGATGGCAAAAATTTTATTTTTAAATAGACTGAACCTGTTGTTATTGCTTTTAGCAATACAAACCTTTTTACCATTCAATTCGATTGCCCTGGCAACTGAACTCACCTTGCCTTCCGCTATTATTAAATTACCTGAAAATGAAAATGTGATTTTAGTTGAGAAAAAAAGTCAAACCCTGTTTCTTTATACTTTAAAAGCCGATGGCCTTGTTATTCAGTTCCAGATTCCCTGTTCAACAGGTGAGGTAAACGGTATAAAACAAAAGGCAGGCGACAAAAAGACACCTGAGGGCATTTATTTTTTAAAAGACGAATATGAAGATAAATATCTGTCACCGATATATGGCAAAAAAGCCTTCCCCACAGATTACCCCAATTTTATTGATAAAAGAGCAGGGAAAAACGGGTCGGCTATCTGGATACATGGTACGAACAAAAAACTTGAGCCCATGGATTCAAACGGATGCATAGCATTGGAAAATTCTAATATCCTGAAACTTTCAGAATATGTAAACCTTGATTCAACTCCTGTGATTCTGGTTGAAGAAATTGAAAAGAGTGATAAAGCAAACCTTATCAAACGCGAAAAAGATATTAACCATATGTTAAGTCAATGGATTCAAGCAATTGAAAACCAGAGTTATCATAATTATTTGTCATTTTATTCTAGAAAATACTTGCCGCAAATCACTTGGTGGGAGGATTGGCGTAAATTAAGAAATAAGGCAGATAAATCTGGTTCCATCCTGAAGGTGAAGAGAGCCAGGACAGGGATTTATTATCATAATCGTGTTTTTGTGGCTGTATTTGATTGTTTTTTAGCAGCTGAAAACAAGAAAATATTGATAGGGAAAAGAAAACTGTTCTTAGAGAATCAAAATGATAATTATAAAATTATTGGTGATATTTTTCAAAGTATTTCAAAGGACTTCCAAATAGCAGAAGCCCCATTGGTTGCTGCTGCAAAAACATTTGTAAAACCTGTTTCAAAAAAAGAGTCTGTCATAGAGACAGTCAATCAGTGGCTGGCTGTATGGTCGGTAAAAGATATGGATAAGTATGCTTCATTTTATGCGAATAATTTTAATTCCGATGGGATGAATAAAAAAAGCTGGGTTCAAAGAAAGCAAAATCTTGCAAAAAAATATGATTTTATTAATGTTACCGGTTCACAATTTAAAGTAAAACTAAGAAAGAAGATATGTGAGGTTACTTTTTTTCAGGAATATGAATCCAGCGTGTTTAGTACCCAGGGGACAAAAAGGTTAAAACTTGTTAATAAAGGTGGATTATGGAAGATATATCAAGAGAGCTGGAAAGAGAAATAGCCCGGTCCAAACCAAAGCCCTACAAGCAAGATCGAAAGACAAGAATTCTTATTGTTGATGATTTCGGGCAGATGAAATCCGGTGAGTATTTAAGAACCTTTGTAACAATTTTGTTTATCATAAGTATAGTTTGTTTCGTGACAGCCGGAGTGTTTTATTATCTTTATACAGGTTTGTCCAGGGATACCAATTCTATTAAAACCAAGCTTGTTCTTGCTGAAACCAAGGTAGATGAACTGACCCGGGAAAAAGAAATGTTGATGGCAAGACTTGTGATTTCAGGCAAAGACCCGGGGATTGAAAAAGTAAGTGGACAGGAAGACAAACCAGAAGATAAAATAGAAGGCAGGCTTCTCATTGCACAGGTTGAAGAAAAAAAGCCCCTTGTTTCAAAGAATCAGGAAATAAAATCCATCCCGACCGAACCTGAAGAAGGGGATATAATAAATAAACCCTCAATGGCTGACCCAGAAAAAAATATAATTAAACCTAAATTAAATACGATTGGTGAATCGCCTGAAGCACCAGTAGCGCCGGAAACACCTAAGGCTGTTAACAAAACGGTTTCCATAGAGAAATTTACTGTAATAAAGGATGGGACAAAAGGAGATCTTCTGGTTCGATTTGATATCAGAAATATCTCCAAAGAACCCGGGGATGTCTCGGGAAGAATATTTACAGTCTTGAAACCGGATAATAAACTTGAAAATCAGTGGCTTGTAGTGCCGGCCGCGAGTCTAAAAAATGGCATCCCTTCTGAGTACAGAAAAGGACAATATTTTTCAATCGCTCATTTTAAACCGGTTAAATTCAGAATTAAAAGCCATGCTGATCCTGATTTTTTTAAAAAGGCCTCCATTTTTATTTTTAATGAGCAGGCTGATTTGATATTTGAAAAATTGATCGATATAACTGAGGCAAAATAGACAGGATGAAGAATTCGTCATATATAAGAAAGATGCTTGCATTTGCGTGCAGCTTTTTACTTTTAATTTGCAGTCAGGTTTTGGCCGGTCAAAAAATTCATACCGTTTTTTTTGAAGGTGAAGAAAATGAACTTCATGTCTACCGGATCAACGGCTCCAAGCCAGGGAAAACATTGCTGATTATTGGTGGAATTCAGGGGGATGAACCGGGTGGGTTTCTTGCAGCAGATTTTTATGCTGATTTCCTGCTTGAAAAGGGTAACTTGATTGTTGTGCCAAGAGCAAATTTTCCTTCCATTTTAAAAAAGGAGAGAAAGATCAATCAGGACATGAATCGAAAATTTTTAGACGATAATGTTTCAAATTATGAAAGCAAAGTCGTAAATGTCCTGAAAAAATTAATTTGTGAAAGTGATTGTTTTTTAAACCTTCATGAAGGATCTGGTATCTACTCCAGTAAATGGGAAAGCGACAAAAAAAACCCGAAACGATTCGGACAATCAATCATTGCCGATGATTCCGAAGTGAAAGGGTCAGATTCAAAAGAAAGTATTCATCTTGAGAGAATGGCCAAAAAGGTGATTGAGAAGATTAATCGTCATATTGAAAATAAAGAGCATTTTTTTCATTTTAACAACCATAGGACCAATGATCCGGATTCAGTTCATAAAGAGCAGTTAAGATCAGCAACATATTATGCATATCATATTTGTAAGATTCCGGCATTTGGGATTGAATCAGCCAAATCTCTTCCCTTGGAGCAAAAAGTTCGACAGCATATTTATGCCATTAATGCCTTTATGGAAATTTTGGATATTATACCCCAAACCCCGGGTATTGATTTGAAAAAACCTGAAATGCAATATATGATTATTTCTGTGAATGATTCCATTCCTGTTGTGGTAGGAAAAATGCAACGCCTGAAAATTCATAAAGGGGATACGATCCAAATTCATGATATTATCGCAAACTATGAAAGAGGGCTTAGCGTTGATGTGATCGGGTTAGGAAATCAGTTTAATGATATGAAAAAAAGACTGGTTGTCAATGAGCCGACTAGAATTGTGGCAAAAAAAGATTTTTATAAGTGCGGCAGTGTTTTCCTTGATATTGATTCAAAAGATTCAAAGGCTGTAATGCAGCTTAGCGTCAGCGAATCAAAACAGACCCAAATTTTGAGATATAAATTGAAAATAAACGGCAAACTTAAGATGGTTGATAATTATGGACATGTGGATATCCAAAGGGGTGATAAGCTTGTTATAGAGGATATCCTTGCAGGTAAAGTAGACCCTTCAAAATATATTGTGAATTTTAAAGGATTTGTCGGGAATCTTGCCAACAATAGTGGTGAAGACCGCGGTTATGTAATAGATACATCCAAGGAAGTTTTGATGAAGCGCTACTCGCTGAATAAAAGAGGTCGGAACTATTATGTGTTAACTACTTTAAATGGAAAAGAGGTCGGTAAAATATTTATAGATATTCAATTATAGGCAAGCCAAGGAGATATAAAGTGGGAAAGAAAAACAGTAAAAATCTTTCAATTATTGATAGGGAGCTGAAAATTGAAGGCTCGATATCAAGCAGTGGAAAATTGATTATCAAGGGTCAGGTAACCGGGACCATTGAAGGGGATGTGGTTATCATCGCAGAGGATGGGCGGGTGAATTCCAGTGCGACAAAGGTATCAAGCATTACTATTGGCGGTAAATTCCAAGGGGAAGTTACTGCCTCAAAAGAATTGATTATACTTGCCACCGGGACTTGTGCCGGCAAAGTAGAGTGCAAAGATCTTATCGTTGAAAATGGTGGCATTTTGAATGCAGAGGTATCCTGTAAGACTTCCAGCAAGCTGTCGGGGCCGAAAGATTCAAATGCATTTAGCAGCCATAAATTAAAACAGGGAAAACAAATAGAGCTTTAAATTCTGCTTGACATAGACATAAAAATTATGTAAATATGGCGGATTGTGTTTATGAATAGGAGCGTTGAGAAATTGAAAAAATATACATATAGTGCAAAAAGATCAGATAATAAAGAAAATTGGTGTGTCATTGATGCAAAAGACAAAATTCTTGGCAGGCTTGCATCTCAGGTAGCATATAGAATCCGTGGGAAAAACAACCCTTTTTTTACACCCCATGTTGATACCGGTGACTGGGTTGTTATCATTAATGCAGATAAAATCCGTATGACCGGTAATAAACTGGAACAAAAGAAATATTACCGCCATTCAGGGTATATTGGCAGTATTAAATCCACTACAGCAAAAGAACTGTTAGAGAAAAAACCTGAAGAGCTTATTAAAAAAGCTGTTAAGGGGATGCTTCCTAAAAATCGACTCGGTAGAAAACTTGGCAAAAAATTATTTGTATACACTGGCGATCAGCACCCCCATGCTGCTCAAAAGCCTGAAGTTGTTGAAATTTAAGAAATAAAGGACGCGATAATTATCAATGGAAAGTGGAAACGTATTTTACGCGACTGGTAAAAGAAAAGATTCTGTAGCCAAAGTATGGTTAATACCCGGCAATGGTAAGATTGTGGTTAATAATAAAGATCTGAACGAATACTTTGAATTGAATGTAACAAGAGATTTGCTTTCATCTCCTTTGGTTCTTACCGAAAATAGCGATGCTTTTGATATTAAAGTGACGGTAATGGGTGGTGGGAAGTCCGGTCAGGCCGGCGCCATTCGCCTTGGTGTGTCAAAAGCGCTTGTGATTTCAGATCCTGATCTTAGAGGAATTCTAAAAAGTGCAGGATTTCTCACAAGGGATGCAAGGAAAAAAGAACGTAAAAAATACGGTAAAAAAGGCGCAAGAGCAAGCTTTCAGTTTTCAAAAAG
>JAGLNZ010000346.1 GCA_023139225.1 Desulfobacula sp.
TAGTTTTTTTTTATACAATCGGACTATTTGGGGCAAAGAGTATTCTTTTTGCCCCTTTTTGTGTTGAGGGGAATGAAAAAGAAAAATGAAGACCTATCTGTTCTACGATACTGAAACCAGTGGTTTAAATCATGCGTTTGATCAAATTTTAACATTTGCCTGTATCCGCACCGATCTTGAGCTTAATGAAATCGACAGGCAAACGATTACCATACGTTTGCGTAAAGACATAGTGCCTTCGCCAAAAGCTTTTTTAACCCATGGCTTGACATATAATGAATTAGAGCTTGGGATCAATGAGTATGAAGCAGCACAAAAAATTCACAGGATAGTAAATACACCAGGGACTATAAGCTTAGGGTATAATTCACTGGGGTTTGATGATGAATTTTTAAGGTTCCTGTTTTATCGCAATCTTCTTGACCCTTATGTGCACCAATATGGCAATGGGTGCTCCAGAATGGATGTCCTGCCAATTACTGTTATTTTCAAAGTTTTTTATCCTAGCTGTTTAAAGTGGCCTCAAGTTGAAGGAAAACCCAGTTTGAGACTGGAGTTGATCTCAAGGGAAAATAATTTTGTAACATCAGGCAGAGCCCATGAAGCATTGAATGATGTTGAAGCACTTATTGAACTTAGTAAAGTATTGTTTCAACAAAAAGATATCTGGAAGTATTGCCTTGATTTTTTTAATAAACAAAGGGACGAAGTCAGAATTAATAGTATTAAAAAGGACTTTAGTGTTCAAAATAAACGATTTAGAGTCTGTCTTATGGTGTCAGCCTCTTTTGGACCAAAAGTGAATTATTTGACCCCTGTTATCTATCTTGGACAATCCATGCCTTATCAAAATCAGAGTCTGTGGTTGCGACTTGATTCAGACGATATTTTAGGTCTTAACGCAGATTTGGATTTGAATGATACCTTTGTGACAAGAAAGAGACCGGCAGATGAATTGATTGTACTGCCTGCCCTTGAAAGATTCTGGAATAAAATGCCAGGGTCTTCACAACAGTCCGCCAATGCCAATATGGAGAAAATTTGTCGTCACCGGGAAAAATTTTTTGAATTTATTGAGTACCACCGTATGTATAAATATCCTTTTGTTCCCGGTCTGGACCCGGATGCCGCACTTTACCAGGATGGTTTTTTTTCCAGTCAGGAGAAAAAGCAAAGTGATCTGTTTCATAAGGCACCGGATTTTCGAAAACAAGAAATTTTGAATAAATTAAAAAGCCCGAGAATAAAAATTTTAGCCGGCCGTATTCTTGATAGAAACTTTGAAGAAAATGCAGGGCAAACTAGAAAAACCCAATATCATCTTTACTTGAACAGGCTGAGATCTTCTTTAAAAGAAGATCTTATTATCGGATATAAAAACGATATAAAATTTAATTGCAATCAGGGATTACAGGAATTAAAAGAACTAGAACATGGGCTTTTAAATCCGAACCAGGATCAAACCAGGATGCTTAACTGGTTAAAAGATTATATAAAAAAGTTATAAATTTCTTCCACTCAGTCTTTTCAGCTCCTCAACCTGGGCGGCGTGAATAAATTTGTTTAAAATGGTTTCATCATCACTTTTAAGGCCTAAAATTTTCAATCCTAATAAAGAGTGTGTGTCTGAGTAGTTAGGTCTGATTCTGATAATTTGTGCTTTTATGGGAAGGGTGCCGACAGGTTTGTCCTGGTCCATTTTGATCAGAACGATTCCAATAATGATCTCTTCATTGATTTTAATTTCGGTTACCGGATTTATGGTGTTGTTTTTTTTCTTGGGAACCACGAGGCCAAGCCCGGTAAGGGAGATATCTCTTATGGAAAAATCCTTTGGAGTATAATATGCAAGGCTGTTATATAAAAGTTTGCCTTTAATGATATATTTTGCGGTTAATGGTAATCGAAAAGCGGATCTGATATTGGTTTCTTTTACCGGTAACTCATATTTCAACAAAACAGCAGGGACATTGGTTTTATTGGCAAGCGCATATTGATTAATAAGCTTGAAATGACTGCATTCCGCACCCACTCTGATTTTTCTGTTTTTGTCGTGAACAATAGTGGTCAGGTGTAATTTTTTAAAAACCGTATTTTTTGAAAATGGTATAAGAGGCTGGGCAATGATGATCGTCTCATCGTTGAAATCTGCATCGTAAATAATGGAAGATCTGGAATAGGGTGCCAGAGAATTCATATTAAAAACCATATCCACCCCGACAGAAGGTAGAAATATTTTTTTTATATCAAAGCCCATGACACAAAAAATATTCAGGCAGTATCTGTCAAATCAAATACTGCCTGAACGAATCCTTGAAAATTTATTTTACAGCTTCTTTTAATGCTTTGCCCGGGACAAATTTTGGTACGTTTCTAGCAGGAATGTTAATTTCTTTGCCTGTCTGGGGATTTCTTCCTTTTCTGGCTTTTCTATTAGCTGTCTTGAATGTTCCAAAGCCAACCAGTGTAACAGAGTCATTGTTAGAAAGAGCTTCCGTGATTGCTTTGATCGTGCAGTCAACAGCTGCTTGAGCTTCTTTCTTGCTGTTAAGCACTTCTGAAACCTTGTTGATTAAATCGCCTTTGTTCATCGTAGCACTCCTTTTTTTAGGTTTTAGAAATTTTCAAATACTAAAATTTGTCATTTAAACATTTTTCTAAAGTTAAATAAAATCGAATCAGCTTTTTAGCGTACGTTACGTCGTTGAGAAGTGCGTGTCAAGTATTTATTCACATTTTTTTATAAATTTGTTGCCAGAAGAAAAGAAAAATCATAAAATTGATAAAAACAGGAGGTAAATATGGATGCAGCACTGGTTAATCCATTCATTGAGGGTACTTTGCATATTCTCGACACTACCGCATTTGTAAAAGTGAAACCGGAAACACCGTTTTTGAAAAAAGATCGAAAAGCATTGGGTGATATTTCAGGACTTCTTGAAATTTCCGGCGACCTTTCAGGGTCAGCCGCCATTAGTTTTTCTGAAAAAAGTATTCTTGGCGTTGTTTCTGCGATGTTTGGTGAGGATATGACCCAGATTAATGAAGAAATTACTGATGCGGTGGGCGAGATCAGTAATATGGTAGCCGGCCATGTAACGACAAAAATTGCTGAAATGGATAAAAAAGTAAAAGTCAAATTTAAAGAGGTTAAAATCGGCCGGGAAACTCTGATAGAGCATATAGAAGGCGTGCAACATGTCCTTGCACTCCCATTCAGTACGACAAAAGGCAGGGTGGTGATAGAAGTATGCTATGCCTGATACAGTATTAGCTGCCAACCATCATTAAATACCATTGAATCAATTGTTTCCCATAAAAAATATATAGTATTGCGCCTACCGACAGAAAAGGGCCGAAAGGAATTCTTAAGTTTTTCGTATCTGCCATTTTGGTGTAAAGCATGATCAAAATTCCAAAAAGAGTACCGAATAATGAGCCTGCAAAAATAGTAAAAGCAACCCCTTTGATGCCTGTTGCTGCACCAATCATTGCCAGAAGCTTAATGTCGCCACCGCCCATTCCTTCTTGTTTTCTCAATAAATAGTAGAAAAACGCGATGGCATATAAACTGCCGCCGCCAGCCAAAATACCCAGAAGAGTATCTTTAATTGTCATTTCAGGTAAGAAATAAAAAGAAGAGGCAAAGATCAGAATACCCGGAAGAGATATGATATCAGGGATGATTTGATGGTCAATATCAATAAAGGAAATAGTGATCAGGATACTAATGAAAACAAACCAGTAAATCATGGCAGGGGTTAAGCCAAACTTATGGAATAATGAGATTGCAAACAGACCTGTCAGGACTTCTATTAAAGGGTATCTTATGGATATGGGTTGCTTGCAGAATTTGCAACGCCCCCTTAAAAATATATAGCTTAAAATGGGGACATTGCAGTAAAACGGAATACTTTTATTGCAATTGGGGCAGAATGAACCCGGGAAGACAATTGATTTATTTTCAGGTATTCTATAAATACAAACATTTAAAAAACTTCCAATACAGGCACCAAACAAAAGAACAACCAGTCCGGGCAACGAAAAATAGTCTGTCATAAGCATTTTCACTTTTCATTTTTCACTTGAGGTTATGTTGCTTTTCTTTATCGGACGTTAAAAATATTTTTGCAAGGATATTGTAAAAAGCAAAATATGTTTTATTGTAAAGGCACAAAGATGAAAGAACTAAAAATGAATGTCAATCACTGAATGTAAAGTTAACAAGACAAATATTTTTCATTCAGTGTTTTTATATGAATAAAGGAGCAAAAATGGCCGAAGCAGATATTGATGATCTAATTGAAATTCTGGAAAAAGAAAGCGACATAGAGGATATCCCGACAATTCTTCCCATGATGCCGGTAAGAGATATTGTTGTGTTTACCGATATGCTGCTGCCATTATTTGTCGGACGGGAAAAATCGATTAAGGCAGTTGAAGAGAGTATTGAATATGACCGCTACATATTCCTGACAGTTCAGAAAGATTCTGAACTGGAAAAACCAACGACTGAAGATGTTTATACGGTTGGTACGGTTGGCAGGATTCAAAAAATGATCAAATTGCCCGATGGCAGAATCAAGGCCCTGGTTCAGGGGATAGTCAAGGCAAAAGTCTTGAAATATGTCAGAAAGAGAACTTTTTTTAAAGTTCACATTGAATTTTTGACAGATACGGATCCTCAAGAACTCAATATTGAAGATGAAGCCTTAATGCGGAATGTCAAAGAAGCCAGTGAAAAATTACTGGCTCTCAAAGGTGAGCTTTCGGGAGATGTAGGGGATTTGTTGTCTCACATTGAGTCTGTGGGTAAACTTGCTGATCTTGTTGCTTCTAACTTGAATCTAAAGGTCGAGGATGCTCAGAGTTTACTTGAAATTACGGATGGAACCGAACGGTTGAAAAAGGTGAATGACCTTTTGGCAAGGGAGCTGGATCTTTCAACGGTTCAAGCCAAAATTCAAATAGATGTTAAGGATGAGATCTCTAGAAATCAAAGGGATTATTATCTTAGAGAACAAGTAAAGGCCATTCACAGGGAGCTTGGGGAAAGTGATGAAAAGCTTGCTGAAATCAAAGAGTTTAAGGCAAAGATTAAAAAATGTAAAATGCCGCAAGACTGTGAAAAAGAGGCAAAAAAGCAGCTGAAACGCCTTGAACAGATGCACTCTGACTCCTCTGAAGCTTCGGTTGTCAGAACTTATCTTGATTGTATTGTAGAGTTACCCTGGAGCAAAGCAACAAAAGATTTTCTTGATATTCCAAAATCAGAAGAAGTCTTAGATAAAAATCATTTTGGCCTGGATAAGGTTAAAGAAAGAATTCTTGAGTATTTAAGTGTTAGAAAGTTAAATCCCAAAAAAAAGGGACAGATCATCTGTTTTGTAGGGCCTCCGGGTGTTGGAAAAACATCTTTAGGGCAAGCCATTGCCAAAGCCATGAAACGTAAATTTCATCGGGTATCTTTAGGCGGTATCAGGGATGAGGCTGAAATCAGGGGCCACAGAAGAACCTATATCGGTTCCATGCCGGGAAGAATTTTGCAGGGTTTGAGGCAATGCAATACAAATAATCCCGTATTTATGTTAGATGAAATTGATAAATTGGGTAATGATTTCAGGGGCGACCCTTCTTCAGCCCTTTTAGAGGCCCTTGATCCTGAACAGAACTTTGAATTTTCAGATCATTATCTGAATATGCCCTTTGATCTTTCCAATGTGCTTTTTATTTTAACTGCCAATATTTCCGACACAATCCCGTCTGCCTTGCTGGACAGGATGGAGGTGATCAGGATCACCGGTTATACCCGGCAAGAGAAAAAAGTGATTGCGCAAAAACATCTTTTACCGAAAAAATTAAGAGATAACGGGCTTATCCGCAGATCTATCCATGTAAGCACAGGTGCTATGGAGTCAATTATCGCAGACTATACACTGGAAGCGGGCTTGCGGGGGCTTGAAAGGAAACTGGATGCCATTTGCAGAAAGATTGCAAGGAAAATTGCAGAGGGTAAAAAAGGCAAATTTACAATAACCAAACAAAATCTTACAAAATATCTGGGGCCGCCACAATATCTTGCTGAGCTTGATCAGGAAGAAAGCCAGGTTGGTTTGGCAACAGGGCTTGCATGGACTGAAGTCGGTGGAGAATCCCTTTATATCGAAGTGTCACTCTATCAGGGAAAAGGAGAACTGCTGGTCACAGGGCAGATTGGTGAGGTGATGCAGGAATCAGCCAGGGCTGCTCTTACATATACAAAAGCCAATGCAGACAAATTTGATATAAAAAAAGAAGATATTGATAATAATGATATTCATATCCATGTGCCGGCAGGCGCCATCCCAAAAGACGGGCCTTCAGCCGGAATTGCCATGGCAACAGCATTGATTTCAGCATTTACAGGGCAAAAGGTTAATAATAAAGTGGGTATGACGGGTGAAATATCTTTAAGGGGGAGAGTCCTCCCCATTGGCGGGCTTAAAGAAAAAGCCCTTGGCGCTTTAAGAGCAGGTATTGAGCATGTGATCATTCCTGAAAAAAATAAAAAGGATTTATATGATATGCCAAAGGTTATTAAGAATAAAATGAAATTTACCTGTGTTAAAGACATCCGGGAAGTCCTTGAAATTGCATTGGAAAAACCGGTCTGACAACTATGCCTGATAAATTGAGACTTCTTTGCCTGAGTACGGCAGAACCAGGAAGCAGCCTTGCAATCGTTGATGGAAACTCCCTTATCTGTGAAGAATTCTGGGAAACCCGCCAGACTCATTCCAAACGGCTTGTAAAAATGATTGAACATATGCTTGAAAAGAGGGCCGGCATGGAACTTGATGATATTGATGCTTTTGTTGCAGCCAAAGGGCCAGGCAGTTTTACAGGGCTTCGCATCGGGATCAGTGTGGTAAAGGGCATGGCCTATGCCATGGGAAAACCTTCGGCTGGTGTTTCAAGCCTTGACGGTATTGCGTTTCGGTTTGTTCATTCATCAATCCCTGTTTGTGCCATGATGGATGCCAAAAGAAATGAAGTCTATTGTGCCGTCTACAAGTTTGATCATGGCAGGCTGGTATCAAAAAGCGGGGAAAGGGTTGTCAGCCCCAAAGATGCCATTGAGATGGCAGGTGGCACTGCATTGTTTGCAGGATCGGGATCAAAAGTGTATAAGGAGATCATTGAACAAGAAGCAGACAAACCGGTCATAGCACACGATTTTTTTGATTCTGTGAGTGCAATAGCATTGATTCGGGCGTTGTACTCAAAAGAAAATTCTTTTAATAATCCTGAAAATATTCTTGCACCAAGTTATATCAGAAGGTCAGATGCCCAATTGCAATATGCTAAAAAACAAGGATATTGACATAGGAATAGTTTTTTTGATACTATAGTAAGCTTATAGTTGTGGAAAGTTAAATTATGGATAATTCAAAATGGCCGGC
>JAGLNZ010000347.1 GCA_023139225.1 Desulfobacula sp.
ATTGCTGATGCAGACAGGGATGGAATACGCCCCTATGATGATATCACCCAGATACCCGAAGAATTAAAAGAGGTTACAAAAAAATTGATTAAACTGAATTCATAAGCAACTTATAGTGCTTCAAATGCAGCTATAGTTGTATCCAGCATCCGATTAGAATATCCCCATTCATTATCAAACCAGGCCTGGACTTTGACCAGGCGCTTTTTACTGACCCGGGTCTGGTGAAGATCAATAATTGAAGATCGTGTATCATGGTTAAAATCACAGGAAACCAGATATTCATCCGTCACGCCCAGGATATCTTTGAATCCATTTTCAGATACATGGGTTAAAGCATGGTTGACTGTTTCGATATCCGTATCAGTCTTTACCAAAAGAACGATGTCCATGATGGATACATTGGTGGTGGGAACCCTGATGGCCAGGGTTTCAAATTTGCCTTCCATGGACGGCAGTATTTTATAAATTCCCTTTTCCAGGGCTGTATTCACCGGTATGATGGACAGCAAGGCTGATCGGGTCTTCCTCAAATCAGTATTGTAGGCGTCAATTACGGGTTGATCATGCATGGCGGAATGAATAGTGGTAATGCTCCCGCTTTCAATTCCAAGGGTTTGGTCAAGCACATGAAGAACAGGAATAACACAATTGGTGGTGCAGGAAGCATTTGAAATAATGGTATGCTCTTTTTTCAATATGTGATGATTGACCCCATAAACAATGGTGGCATCCATTTCATCTGACGCAGGCTGTGAAAAAATCACTTTTTTGGCCCCTGAAAGCAAATGCAGTTCTGCAGATTCCCTGTCATTGTAAAATCCGGTACAATCAAGGACTGTATCAATATTTAAATCTTTCCAGGGAAGATCGGCGATATTTTTTTCTTGAAATATTTTTACCCTGTCTTTACCGATCATCAAGGCTGACTCTTCATTTTTAACATAAAGAGGAAACCTTCCGTGAGTTGAATCATATTTGGTCAAATGATAGATGGTCTTTGCTTCGGCTGTCTCATTTATGGCAACAAGATTAATTTTATCATAAAATTTTTTTGATTCAAACAAGGCCCTGGTAATACAACGCCCGATTCTGCCGTACCCATTAATTGCAATATTAATTTTCATTTTTATTTTATCTTAATATTTTACTGCCGTTTATATTTAAAAATATTTCCATGCTTAAAATTACTAAGCATCTATACCACAAACCCATCTATAATTTAATGATAAAGTTCAGTAACCTCAAATTGTTCCAAAAAATTTAAGTTTTCGAAATAGATTGCAAAAGAACATCAATACCTTTAATTATTGTAAACAAAAAAAGGAGGAATACGTAATGGAAGAATCAAAATCTTTGGAAACTATTGATCGTGTGTCATTTGAAATAGGTATGATCAATTGTTTTGTGGAAATGGTTGCCTGTGGTGTAAAAAAACTGGCTCTCAGCCCACCCTTAACTCCCGAAGATTATGAAAAAATAAAACCCTGGTCTGAAAAAATAGTTGCAGGATTTGGAATAAAATCATGGCTTGAAAAAAGGCTAATCGCCACAGATCTTCAGTCTGATGAATTTATTGCCGGCAAATGGGTGATATTATATTACAAAACAGATGGGGTCTTGGAATCCTATAAAAAATTAAAGAAAAAAAGATTAAAAATCGATGAGACCAAAGGCCCGGAACAAAAAAAGATTAAAATTTTATCTAAAGAATTCATGCAGCTTCTAAGCTATCCTGAAGATGTTATAGAGGAAAAGCTTTCAGGTAGCCAGATTGACCCCTTTATACTAGTTCCCTGACAAAAATTTCAATAAAAAGACTTGACAAGTTAAATAATTTGTACAATACGTCTTGTATACAAGATGATTTTATTTTGCTTTTCAGAGGAGTGGAATGGAAAATATACCTTTAAAAGAAAAAGTTTATAAAACCCTTAGATACGATATATTAACAGGGAAAATCCCCGGCGGAACACGAATAACGGAATCCAGTATCGCAAATCGCCTTAATGTCAGCAGAACCCCCGTCAGAGAGGCATTGCAAAGACTCACCCAGGAAAAATTGATCATATCTTTACCAAGGGCCGGATATATTATTGAAGATATGTCAAATGATGATATCCAGGATCTTTTTTCCGCCCGCTTTGATATTGAAGCGCTGGTTACC
>JAGLNZ010000348.1 GCA_023139225.1 Desulfobacula sp.
AGGCTAATGATCTGAAAAAAATGACCAGTCTGGACATTGAATTTCACTCCATTATCTATAAAGCGTCAAGAAGTAAAACATTTTTCAGAATATGTAAAAATTTAAGCGATCTTACAATGAAATACCGTCATGGGTTGAACCTTCGGGCAGACATATGGAATGTGGCCATTGAAAATCATATCGCTATTTATGAGGCACTTCTTGCTAAAGATAAAGACAAGGCTGCAAGGGCAGTTGCACTTCATGCAGAGCAAGTGAAATCCCAGCTGCTGGACATTATGAAAAAAGTTCGATCAGATTCATTTTTCCTGGAAGAAATATAATAGGGATTATGAATTTTAATATCTTCATTAATCAGGAGGGGTTATTATGAAAAGGGTTATTGTTTTATTGGTTGCAATGTTTTTTTTACTTCCAGGTCAAAGCGCGTTTGCCAATGATGTATCAAAGGGGATCAGTGTTGGGAATGCCGGATCATTTACCGGTGATGCCGCAGCACCCTGTATGGAAATTTTCAATTCTTCCCAGTTGGCTATTGATGAATGGAATGCCAGGGGTGGGATTAACGGTGTTAAAATTAAACATGTCATGGGAGATGATGCCCTTGATCCTGCACAAGGAATCAATGTGGCAAGAAAATTTACATCAGACAAATCAATGTACGGCGTTGTCGGGCCTCCGGTCAGCCATATTGCCCAGGCATCCTTGAAAATTTACGGTCAGGCCAATCTTGCCTGTATTACAACAGCCGCTTCAAAACCTGAGCTTACCGAATCCGGGTATAAACATTTTTTCAGGGTAAATGCCAGGAACGATGCCCATGGCTGGAATTGTGCCATTTTCATAAAAAATCATCTTAAGGGCAAAAAAATTGCGGTCTTAAATGAAAAAGTCGCCTATTGCGAAAACATGGCTCAGCAGACAATAAAGGGTCTTAAAAAGCTGGGTATTACAGATATTATGAATGATACGATTGTTGCAGGTTCCAAAGATTATTCCGCTGTACTGACAAAGGTAAAAGCCTACAAACCTGATGTGCTCTTTTTTGTTGCCACTGCAGCCCCTGACCAGGCAATCGGCGTCAAACAGGCAAGAGAGCTTGGAATAGATGCCATTTTCTTTGGCACGGAAGGCGCAAGAGACAAAAAAGATTTTATCGAGGCGTCGGAAGGTGCAGCCCAGGGAGCCTATGTTTATCATTTCGGCCCGGACATCTATTCCATAAAGGAAGCATCGGAATATGTCACAAAATATGAAAATAAATACGGATCTTTAAGCGGTTTTGGACCCCCGGCCTATGAAGCCATGAATATTTTATTAACCGCCATTGATCTGGCTGCAAAAGACGGGGAAATATCCCGTCCGGAAGTTATTTCCAAGCTTGCTGCAATCAAAAATTATAAAGGAATACTGGGGTTTCCGGTAGGGTTTGATAAAAAAGGAGACCTTCTTGGCGGTGCCACTTATTTTTTCAAGGTTAACGGCAAGAATTTCGAACAAATTACCGTATTGACCGGCAAATAAATTCTTATGGAAAATATTTTCGAGCAGCTTGCTCAGCAGGCGGTCAACGGCATTACCATCGGCGGTGTTTATGCACTGATTGCCATTGGGTACACCATGGTTTACGGTGTACTTTCCATGCTCAATTTTGCCCATGGTGAAATATATATGATTGGTGGTTTTGCCGGGTGGTGGGTGTTGCAGATTTTTTCAGTCAACCATGTGCCTGTTATGAATGCCGCCCTTTTAATTTCCTTAATGATTATTCTTTCAATGGGGATTTCAGCCCTTCTCGGGCTTCTCATTGAAAGAATTGCCTACCGGCCGCTTCGCAATGC
>JAGLNZ010000349.1 GCA_023139225.1 Desulfobacula sp.
GTATCAGGGTGATACTCCCTGATAATCTTTATCTTTTTGAAATCATATTGTTTTTTAAGGTCATAATCACTTTTGGCTAGTTCTATGGTCTGATCGAGAATAACTGCCATATCCTGTCTGACTTTACCTGAAAAATCTTTTCTGGAAAAACTCAGCATATTTTGAACAATCTGGGCCGCCCGGACACCCGCCTCATGAATTAGTTCCAACTGTCTGATAATTCCCCTGGTTTCCATAAATTTTCTGATCTGATCCATGGAGATTCCGACTTCGGCTGCCACCTTGACACTTGCAGGAATTTCACCCTGGATTCTGCGCAAAACAACTTGCGCATTCTGCATCATTCCTGCCAGCGGGTTGTTGATCTCATGGGCCATTCCCGCTGCCAGGCCTCCAATAGAAAGCATTTTTTCGGACTGAACAACCATTTCTTCCATTCGGACATGCTCGGTGATATCATCCACACGGATGACGGCACCTTCAACACCGTCGGCAATTAAAGGATAAACTGTAATATCTTCATAGATCAATCCCCGTGATGTCGTGCTGGCCTGTTTTGGAAAATAATACGGGTCCCCGGTTTTAATGGTTTTGCTGATATCAGCCATAAACGGCTTCATTTTCGGAAGCACCTGGTCCAAAGGCTTTGACACGGCCTGGGCCGCTTTTATCCCGTACAGTTTTTCAGCCTTATAGTTCCACAAAATTATCTTATATTCCCTGTCAAGGCTGTATAAGGCACTCGGCATGGAATTGATAATATTATCAATATAATTTTTTGTTTTTTTAAGCTCTTCTTCTGCCTGCTTGAGATCTGATATATCAATGGTTATCCCGACAATCCCTTTATCACCGTCTGCAGCTTCAAAGGGTACTTTTTTTGTGGAATACCATTTAAACGACTCAGGGGTTGCCCCATGGGTTTCGGTTAACAGACTTAATGTTTTCCCCAATTTTATAACCCTTTGATCATCTTCAAGCATCTGGGCGGCAGCATCCCGATCAAGGGTGACCTCCATATGTAATTTTCCGGTTACCTCTTCCACTGTAGAGTTTAAATCATCTGCCACCGCCTGGTTGACAACCAGAAAGCGGCCGTCCATATTTTTTACAAAAATCATGTGAGGAATCAAATCAATGATCAATCTTAAAAATGATTCGCTCTTTTCAAGGGCCATACTTGTTTTTTGATGCTGGTCCACTTCGGATTGCAGGGACTCAACTTTTTCTTTTACTGCATCACGCATAATGACCAGGTTATCAGCCAGGGCACCCAATTCATCATTTCTGCGGACATTGATGGGTTGATCCAGATGCCCTGCGGCAATTTTCTCCGAGCTTTGCTGTAATTCCTGCAATGGTCTTACAAATTTTAAATTCAAAATAAAAATCAATACCAGTCCCAGGATTAAATCAAGGATCACAACCTGCAGGATGCTGCTGAGTTTGAGCATTCCAATCTTTTCATTTAAAAAAACAGTTGTAGCGGCAATTTCAATTTTCCCAATCTCTTCTTTCTTGAACAATATGGGATATTCAATGGTTTTAGTCCCCCTGTCCAGATTTGCCAACGTATATTGTTCATCTTTAAACGAAAGATATTTCTGCCCGAGATCCCATATGGTTATTTTAATAATTTCAGGTTTTTTCAGGGCAGCCTTGCAAATCACTTTACAGGTCTCGTCATCAAAATTAAACAATGCCGTAGACAGGCTTGCTGAAAGTTGAGCCGCTTCGTTTTTAAGGGAGATATCCAAGTTTTTTTCCAGGGTGACGGTCTGGGTTTGAATACGATACATTCCAAATACTGCCAAAACAAGGGTCGGGATGCCAATGGCGATCAAGCTCAGTTGAATCGAAAGATTTTTTAAACTGAACTTTCTTCTTTTTGGGGGCATTAAAATTTTATTTTTTGATTTTTGTTTCAATTTTGATTGTTCCATCGTTCATCATTGATTCATATGAAAGCCTTAATAAAGCAATTACCCCTTTATCAATTTTTTTATTAAAAACAAATCCCTCACTGTCATTAATGCTGATCCAGCGTGTCTCATTATAATCGGGTACAAGATTTTTACAGGTATAAACCAAGGTGTTTCTTTGTGATAAAACACTGAAAATATTTTGGTCTGCCGCCAGTAATTTAATAGAACTCTTAAGTTGACTTCTTTTTGAAATTTGACTGACCAATTGCCTTTTATGGGACAATGTTTTTGCAATAAACACATCCACATCTCCTATCGCGTCTGCATCTGTATTTGATTTAATATAAAGATCCATATATTTATCAAGCATTTTCTGAATACTGCCATTATTTTTCAATTGAACAATAATTTTGTTCATGGCAGGCAAAAGAGCGGCATGGGAACTCTTTTTTGAAACCGTAATATGCATATTTTCAAAAACAAGAGGGGGAACAGCCTTGTCGATCTGATTATCAAACCCCTTCATGACTGCATTAATCTGACAGGGATAATCTCCCCACAGGATATAGTCTACCCGGCCGGATGAAAGCTGTTTGAACAAAGATTTAGAATCATACACCCTTAAAACTTTTAATTTCTCTTTAATAAATATATCCAGGTCATCACCAAAACTGTCCCCAAACATTGTGATTCCCTTTTTCCCTATAAGGTCGTCGCGATGGTTAAACACAAACTTGTTTTTCTTTAAAACAAATATAGACGTCGGATCCTTGGCATAGGGCACCAGATAATCCATGTAAGTGCGGCGGTGTGCATTGCTATAGGCACCCACCAGGAAATCAATCTTATTTCTTTGCGCCATTTCCTGGGCTCTTGCCCAGGGGCCTGAATACTCAATAACAAAATCTTTGCCCAGTTCATTGAAGACCATACGAATCAGCTCGGAACCCGCACCAACAATGGTATTTTCATGCTGCCACATAAACGGCGGATAATCCGGATGTCCGGAACAAATTATCCGGTTTTCAGATGCAGATAAAATTGAACAAAAAAGAATAAAGAAAGAAAGAAAGAAAGTGCTTAAAATAATTGGTTTAGCAATTCTCATAAGGCCCCTTAATTTGCATTGTTCCGATAGTCTAACATAACCTAGTTAAAATGCAACCGGAATATGGGAAGGCTTTGCCCGGATTGTAATCCAAAGGTTTATCCTGTATGATGCACCCCAATTAAAACTTAGATAAAAACCTTTAAGGATACCAGCGGCAACCATGTTTCTTCCCACAACAATGCAAGAGGTAAAAAAGCTTAACTGGAGTCGCCTTGATGTGGTTCTTGTCACAGGAGACGCATATATTGATTCTCCGTTTATTGGTGTTGCCATCATCGGCAAGGTCCTTGTTGATAAAGGATTTCGTGTTGGAATCATTGCCCAGCCCGACATGGACGGCAAAACAGATATTTCAAGGCTGGGGGAACCGGCTCTTTTCTGGGGTATTACAGGGGGGTGTGTAGATTCCATGGTGACAAATTACACTGCCTTGAAAAAAAGAAGGAAAAAGGATGATTATACACCCGGCGGCCTTAATACACGCCGGCCGGACAGGGCTGTGATCGCCTATTCCAATCTTGTCAGAAAATATTTCAAAAGAACCAGGCCCATTGTTCTGGGTGGTATAGAAGCCAGTCTTCGACGAATAGCCCACTATGATTTCTGGTCAAATAAAATTCGAAGATCCATCCTTTTTGATGCAAAAGCAAACTATCTCTTGTTTGGCATGGCCCACAACACCATTATCAAATTTGCAACAGCACTAAGAGAAAATAAAGACCCAAGCTCTTTGGACGGTATTGCCTTTATTTCAAAAGAAAAAAAAGGAAAAGAGCTGCCTTCCTTTGAAGCGGTTCAAAAAAACAAAGATCATTATATTAAAAGCTTTCACACATTTTATGAAAACAATGATCCCATAACGGCCCAGGGACTTTGCCAGCGACACAATGACCGCTATCTGGTCCTCAATCCGCCTTCCCCCTATAGTACCACCCAAGAACTTGATCATATCCATTCCCTTGAGTTTGAAAGAGACCTTCACCCGTTTTATAAAAAATCCGGAACCGTAAGAGCGCTTTCTACCATTCGATTTTCCATTCCCATCCATTATGGCTGCTATGGTGAGTGTAATTTTTGCGCCATTTCTGTTCACCAGGGCCAAACCGTGAGATGCAGAAGCGAAGACTCCATTATCAATGAAGCAAAAGCCATTTCACATCTTGAAGATTTTAAAGGATATATTACAGATCTTGGCGGCCCCACTGCAAATATGTACGGATTTGAATGCAAAAAAAAACTTGAAAAAGGCGCCTGCCATGACAAGCGGTGCCTCTTTCCTGTACCCTGCAAAAGCCTTGTCCCTGATCATTCAAAGCAAATTAGACTGATTAAAAAGATCGAACAACTCCCCGGCATTAAAAAAGTATTTATCAGCTCGGGCATCCGATATGATCTTATATTAAATGACAAAAAAAATGGGGCTGCATACCTTGAAAAAATCGTAAAAGATAATGTTTCAGGACAAATGAAAATCGCACCTGAACATACGGTACCCCATGTTTTAGGGTTGATGGGAAAACAGAATATTGATCTTTTGTTACGATTTAAAAACAAATTTGACACATTGAGTAAAAAATCAGGTAAAAAACAATTTTTAACCTACTATTTAATCGCTGCCCATCCAGGATGCAGTAAAAAAGATATGGATGCTTTAAAAAAATTTACCACCCAAAAGCTAAAGATGACACCGGAACAGGTGCAAATTTTTACCCCATCTCCCTCAACTTATTCAACCCTGATGTATTACACGAGTCTGGAGCCTTTCTCCAAGACTTCCATATTTGTCGAAAAGAATCCAAACGAAAAGGAAAAGCAAAAAAAAATAGTTACGAAAAAGCCGTATAAACGATAATGCCTAAAAAACCTATTTGGTGTCTGATCCGTATTTTTTAATCAGATACTTCACTGTATCAATACCGGCCTGGTCCAGATCAATAAACTTAAATCCAATAATAAAATATTCAGGATTGGCATCCTTCTCACACCAGAGACTTCTTGCCTCAAACACAAGATTTTCATCCATTCCAAATTCTTCATACAGATTGATCCTGAGATTAAAGGCCTTATCCGGCTCAACACTGTCTTTGCTGAACAGCATTATCCCTTGAGTTGAAATGTCCCCCAGGTAACCTGCGAGCGTATTGGTCTGATCATGGTTTACCTTTAAATAATAGTATAATTGCTTTCGATCAAATTTACGCTTTTCATCATTTTGAAAGACCTTGCTGTCCATTGTCTTTTCCCTGCTAATATTAAATCTTGTTAACCATTCAATTGAATTTTACTTCCAGTTTTACAGGATGGTGATCTGAATGTTCGAAATCAAGATGAATGCCGTAAACCTGTTTGACTTCAATATTCGGGGACACCAGAAAAAAATCGATCACCGTTGTAAGCGTTGTCTTTTGATCATAAGGGGCGACAAGACGTCTATTGGTTGGAATCTTTTGATCATATGCCCATTTCCATTTTGGCAGATACTCTTTTCCAATATCCATGCGATTTTCATTATCCATGAGGTTTCGTTTAAATTCAGGATTAAAACCCGGCGGACACTGGTTCCAGTCTCCTCCTGCGATCACATAATTGCCCTTTTCATATTCGGTGATTAAAAAATTCTTAAGATATGCCATTTGATTGCTTCTGAGTGTTCCGTCATCATAGGCTGAGTTATGGGTATTAATCACCAGCAGCTGTTTTTTTGTATCAAGCAAATATCTTGACACAAGAAAACACCTGTCCAGCATAAACAGGCCCTGGGGCCATGCATAGTTGCCTGGAAAAGAATGTCTGACAACCGAAGTCGGTTCAAACCGGGCCAATGTCTGCAACCCTGACAAAACAGACCCAAGGGGATCAGAAGGCGGGACAGGCACAAAAAACACATCATAATTTTTACCAAAACTTGAATGGAACCGGGGAAATAGCTTTGCTATTTGCGAATACTCGTCAATGAAACGGCTTCGCTTGGATTTTTGATCCACTTCCTGCAATAAAAAGAAATCAATATCGTTTTGCCGGGCAATAAATGCTTCAATGGCTGTTATATTCTTTTCAACGATTTGTCTTTCGGGCCTCACCTGTTTTCCGCCATCATAGAAAAAATCCATATCCCGGCTTAGACCGCCATAACCAATATTCCAGATCATCAAATTAAAATTTTTTTGTCCCTTAATTGCTTTGGCATTTTGTTTTTCAAATACCAGGGTTGTTGGATCAGGCTGAAAGTCTGAATAAGTTGCATACCCGACAAGCCCCACAAATCCCAACACTAAAATACAAACAAGTCCGAAAATAATCTTGAATAATTTTTTCATACCCAAAGAATAAGATATTCATAATTCAGAGTCAATATTCAAAACGATTAAAATTATATTGACAAACCATATTGAATGGTTTAACCATTAGCATAGTA
>JAGLNZ010000035.1 GCA_023139225.1 Desulfobacula sp.
TCAAGGCCTGTCAATCCGGCATCGATAATGCCGCTTTCAACATTGATGGACATTTCCTGGGCACGGCACAGGGCACATTCAATAGACTCATCATTGATATCGGGAAAATAGCTTCTTCCTTCAATATTGATCTTCCATCCCGACCGTTTAAAAAGATCTATCGTTGCATTCTGAAGGCTCCCCTTTGGAATGCCTAATTTCAGTATTTTTTCCATTATTTATATACCTCATTCGGATCAAAAATTTTCGATTCTACTATTTTTAAATCATTATCTTCCACTTTTGAAAAAAAACAGCTCTTATACCCTTTATGACAAGCTGCATTACCTACCTGATCCACTTTTAAAAGAAGGGTATCATTATCACAATCCACCCGGATTTCCTTTACATTCTGCACATGGCCGGATGTTTCTCCTTTTTTCCACAATGCATTCCTTGATCTGCTGTAGTAAGTGGCTTTTCCTGTTTTCAAAGTTTCATTAAAGGCTTGTTCATTCATGTAGGCCAGCATCAGGACTTCACCTGTTTTATAATCCTGTGCAATGGCAGGAATCAATCCATTGCCCTTTTTAAAATCAAGCTTAAAATCAAATTTTACCATAACATGCAGCAACCCCTTTAAAGTGTATAATAAAAACTTAATTAAATAACCGGTATTGTTAAAAAAGTCAAATTTTAAAAAACTGCAGGCATTAGGTAATTACCGGTATACCTTCCATAATTTTAGAATTATAATAATTGTTTTTAGGGCCTTGATATGTTAGAAATATAAAAAATTCATGCGGGGTCCCACAATATGCTAGAATCAAAATCATACTCTAACTTTCTTTTTTCATTATTCATTTTAATACAACTTTTGTTTTTTTTTAAATTCGATGTTTCTACATGTTATGGCAAAGAAAATTTTAAGTCCATGCTATATATAGATCCTGCCTATAGTTCATTGAAACCTGAATCAGTTTTTGCATTGATAAATAATTTATACAAAAAAGAAAATTCCAACTTACAAGAAATAGATATAATAGAACCCCTGCCTCAAACTCTCCTGCCTTGTGATATCTCATCTATTGCTTTCTCATGGGAAGATTCCGGGCAAAGCACCTCATGGCTTCTTACGATTTCGAACAAGAAAAAAATACTTATAAATGCTTTGCTTGATAAACCCTGGTGGATTCCAAAAAAAAAATTATGGGATAAATTAAAGAAAACAGCAAAAGAAAAAAAGCTTACAATTAAAATAAAAGGAATAGGCGGGTGGAACGGCAGAGAAATACTTTCTGAGAATAAAACTTTTTCTTTTTCTTTTTCCAAAGACGCCATGGATGCACGAATTATGTTTATGAGAAAGCCTCTCCCTTTTTTAAAAGCCAAACAAAACCCTGAAATGACAAAATTGGTGGTGGGCAATATTTCTTCCTATAAACAACCTGAAATTATCATGTCAAACCTCACCACTTGTGCCAATTGCCATACTTATTCATCGGACGGTAAAGTTTTTGCGATGGATGTTGACTATAGCGGGGATAAAGGTGCTTTTGCAATGGCTTTAATGCGCTCAGATATGAAATTAGGTAAAAATAATATCTTTTCGTGGAATAAAATTCCAGCCAGGAAACCTGCTTCCTATAGTATGGGATTATTTGCACAATTGTCTCCCAGCGGCAGGTACCTTGCTGCAACAGTGAATGAAACCTCTGTGTTTGTTATGATGGATGATCTTTATTTCTCTCAGCTTTTTTTCCCGTCAACCGGACAAATTGCCATTTTTGACCATGCGACTAAAAACCTAAAATTATTGCCGGGGGCAAGCCTTGAAACCATGGTGCAGACGGCACCGGCCTGGAGTTCAGATGGTAAAATCATTGCATTTTCAGCAATTCCAACAAATCCCGATCTGATCCAAAAAGTATTGGCAAAAAAAATAGTCAATGAAAGCCCGAAACAAAACATAAAGGACTTGAATAAAAAATATAATGTTCAGTTTGATATTTATACGGTATCATTTAATAACGGCAAGGGAGGAAAAGCACAACCGTTGGCCGGGGCTGCTAATAACGGGTACAGCAATTATTTCCCCCGATATTCACCAGATGGCCGATGGATTGTTTTCACCCAAAGTAAGACAGGTTTAGTGTTGCAGCCGGAAAGCAGACTCTGCATTATCCCGGCCCAAGGTGGAACGTTACGGTATTTAAAAAGCAATATGCCAATAATGAATTCCTGGCATTCCTGGTCACCCAATTCAAAATGGATCATTTTCACGTGTAAAGCCACTTCCCCGTATACTCAATTATATATCACCCATATTGATAACAACGGAGAATCAAGCCCGGCGGTTCGC
>JAGLNZ010000350.1 GCA_023139225.1 Desulfobacula sp.
CGGGGAACCCCTTCAAGGCAGACTGCGTTATTATCTATTGATGGCATGATTTTGCAGTCAAGCGCCCTGTAATAAGACCAGACATTTTTTTTGAATCCTGTAAAATGGATGTATTCATCAATTTGCAGGGATTTTGCAAGTTTTTTAAGAGAATTTAAGTCTTCATCGGTTCCCTTGCCCACAATGGCAACATGGTAGCCTGAAAGCTCTGGTTTAACCTTTTTAAAAGCCTCAAATATGGTTGAAATCCCCTTGTTTTTTGATATCCCTCCAACAAAACCGATGAATTTTGTTTCCGGAGCAAGGCCAAGTTCACCGGCAAGCCCCTTTCTGGCTATGTTTTTTTTCAAAAGATGATCAGGTTCAATAATACCGCTTGGCATGGAAAAGATCTGCATGTCTTTGAGTTTGAACACCTTTTGAAGATGTTTCGTGGTGTGATCGGCTGTTGTGAAAATATAGTGGCAAAGTTTTTTATATATTTTTCGATTATACCAGGAGTTCCTTACATGGGCAGTGTTGTGCCGTGAAAGAATCCTTAAGGGAACCCGGGCTTTTTTTGCAGCAAAAAGGGCTATTTTTGAATCTTGGTTTCCATGGGTATTGATGATATCTGGTTTTTCATTGTAGAAAATATTTTTTAAAAGTTTGTAATCTTTTATCATTGAAAGCCGTTTGAACCGGACCCCGTAGACTTTAAATCCATGCGCCTTTGCATTTAAAAATAAAGGGCTATCTTTAGGGGCCACAATGATAATTTTGTGTCCTTTTTTTTCCATCCAGACCGATTCATTGAAAATTCTTTTTTCCCGGCTTCCCCATTGGGTATGGCAGGTGGTATGAAGTATTTTATAAAGAGATCGCATTTTAATTTGGCTTTACAAAAGCGTTGCTTCAATCCTTTTGATATCTTCGGGCAGATCAATTTCCGGAGAGTCATACTGGGTGATCACCACCTTGATCCGAAACCCAAATTCCAGCACCCTTAATTGTTCAAGTTTTTCAATATGTTCACAGGTTCCTGTGGGAAGCGCCACCAGCTTATCAAGAAAGCTTTTTTTATAGGCATAAAATCCAAGATGCTTATAAAAATCCGCCTTTGTCTCCTTGTCCCTGGGATAGGGGATCTGGGCCCGTGAAAAATAAAGGGCAAATCCATTGTTATCAAAGGTGACTTTTACATCTTTGGGATCAGTAATTTCCCTTTTATTTTTTATTTTAAATGCAAGGGTTGTCATGACAAGGTCAGGATCATGGGCAAAGGGTGAAATCAGTTCATCAATGGTCAAGGGATTGAATACGGGCTGGTCTCCCTGGATATTGATCACGATATCATCGGGTCCAAGATTCAGCAGTCCAGCCGTCTGGGCCACCCTGTCGGTTCCGGAACGGCAGTCATCAGATGTCATGACGGCATATCCGCCAAAGGCTTCAACCGCATTTAATATCCGTTCATCATCGGTTGCCACAACGGTTTTTGAAACAGCCCGGGATTTTTGCGCCTGTTCATATACACGTTGTATCATGGATTTTCCTGCAACAAGGGCCAAAGGTTTCCCTTCAAGCCTGCTTGATCCGTATCTGGACGGTATTACAGCAATGGTCATGGCAGTCTCTTTTACATTTTCAGGAATAAGGATCTTGCCTTATCCCTTGTCATAATATTTTTCCAGTCTTTGCCCAGGCAGTTTTCCCATAACGGATCAAGACCAAGGGCCACGGTGATCATTTTTTCAATCTGTTCTTGTTCAAGATTTTTTACAAGATTCCGGGGCAGCTCAATATTACATTTTTCCATCATGGTTCGAAATTCTTTGACCCCTTGAGGATAGAATTCAGAAAGATAGTCAAATACAATGCAGCATCCGATCCCGTGATGGGTACCAAGAACATAGGAAAGTCCGTAGGAGAGAGCATGGCAGGCACCGACCTGGGAATAGGCAATACTCATGCCGCCGAAAAAAGAGGCCATCATGAGCTTGTCGTCCTTATCCGGATGATCATCTAAAAAAATCTGGCGGCAAAGATCAAGGGCTTTTTCACCATAGGATTTGGAGAATTCATTCAGGTAAGTGCCTTCAAGGGATTCGATGCAGTGAATATAGCAGTCCATGCCGGTATAAAAGTGCTGGTCTTTTGGTACATCATAAATCAGCTCGGGATCGAGAACCACCTGGTCAAATACAGTGTAGTCGGAATTAAGGCCAAGTTTTTTTTCAGGTCCTGTCAGCACGGCTGTTCTGGATACTTCGGCACCGGTTCCCGAAAGAGTGGGAACAGCCATATGGCAGACAGCAGGGTGTTTAATCAGGTCCCATCCCTGGTAAAGGGTGGAAGACCCCTCATTGGTCAGCATCAGGGATACGGATTTGGCAAGATCCATGCTGCTGCCGCCGCCAATGCCGATGACGGCACAGGGCAGGGTTGAACGAAATGCTTTGACTTTAAGGGTCAGCTCATCCACATATCCTGTTTTGGGTTCATCATCCACGTTGACCCATAAGAGCATATCTTTGTCATGCAGGGGAACCTTTTTTTCCAGGACTTTGCCTTTAAATACATCATCTGTGACAAACACGGCCCAGGAAGTGGTATCCTTGCGCTGTTTTTCTATAATTTCATCAAGCTGTGCAAAACAGCCTCTTCCAAATATAACATTGGGAACCAGCTTAAAATTTCTAAACATTAGTTATCCTTTAAAAGATTTAATTATGGCCTGAATTCTGTTTTCAAGATCTTGTTTTGTCCATGACAGCATGATCTGCATGGAAATAGTTCTTTTTATAATATTGTCGGATTCTTCAAGAACAATATTCTTATAATCCGGCAGATTGTCTGCAAGCTCAAAAGAAAGTTTTGCAGAGCGTTTCATCTCTTTTAAGTGATGCCATTTTTTGTAATAATGCCAGTTGTTGTCATACCAGTACGGACTTCCCACACCGTTTTCTGCAAGATTTTGAGCGATCTGTTTTGCCCGGTTTTCCGTGGGCAGGAAAAAGCTTAAAAAGGTGGCTGAATCACCCTTTGCATCGGGAATATACCTGAAACTGACTTCCGGCAGGTCTGCCATGGCATCTTTAATGGCAAATTTATTTTTCCTCTGGGTATCCAGGATCTGGTCCAGTTTGTTCAATTGGGCAAGTCCTACTGCCGCGTTAAGTTCACTGATCCTGTAATTGGTTCCGATAATGGGGTGATCATCCGCGCCCCGGTCAGGGCCGCCAAGGTGATCATGTCCATGATCAGCATACTGGTCGGCTTTTTCATATACCTGTTTGTTGTCGGTAATAATGCCGCCGCCTTCACCACAGGTCACGGTTTTAACCGAATCAAAGGAAAAGCATCCGGCAAGTCCAAAGGTTCCAAGGGCTTTTCCCTGGTAAGTGGCACCTATGGACTGGCAGGCGTCTTCAAGAAGAACCAGGCCTTTTTTATCACACACATTTTTAATTTCATCAATTCTTGCCATGGAACCGCACATATGAACCGGAACCACGGCACGGGTTTTTGATGTTATCACATCGGAAAGCTTGTCAGGATTAAGGCAGAGGGTCTCATCAATTTCTCCAAAAACAGGAATGGCACCGGCATTGATAACGGCCTCAAATGTAGCAACAAAAGTAAAGGGCGGAACAATGACCTCATCTCCTGCACCGATACCACAGGCGTTAAGGGCTGTGCAAAGGGCTGCCGTCCCGCTGGAACACAAATGGCTGTATTTACTGCCGGTGATTTGACAAAGTTTTTTTTCAAACTCAAGGGCTTTAAAATGTCCGTTTCTTGCTCCTTCAAATCCGTACCTGAAAAGAACTCCGGTTTCAAGAACATCGGCCACTTGTTTTTTTTCTTCATCACCAAATATTTCAAAACCAGGCATGGCTGTCTCCTTAATATATAGTAAATTAATGTTTTTTTATAAGTCATGGATAAGTATCACAATAGACAACCAAGTTTCAAGATCTGCCCAAATAAATTGACTTTAAGTATTCAAGTGCTAATATGCCAGAAGCTAAGTTGCTACTTGTAAGAGGTAAACAAAGATTAAGTTTAAAAAATTACAGATAAAAAATTTTCAGGTGTAAAGATTTCAATGAAAAAGAAAAAAACAGATATTTATAAAGGGTTTGAACAGGGCCCCATTCGTCCGCCCAGTGAGGCCAGCAGCCTTTTATTACGGCTGACGCGAAATTGCCCCTGGAACCGGTGTACATTTTGCCGGGTGTATAAAAAAAGACAGTTTTCCTTAAGATCTGTTGAGCATGTTATAAAAGATATTGATTTTTTACATGGTTATATTAAAAGAATTCAGCAGATTGTCAAACCGGGCGGATATGCCGACCATGAGGTCATCACCACCCTTTACAACAGTTTTGAAGAAAAAGACCGGATAGCCTTTAACGCTGCCATGAACTGGTATGCATCGGGTATGGAATCCATTTTTTTACAGGATGCCAATTCATTGATCATGAAACCCGATGATCTTGTGTTTGTGCTTGAACACATTAAAAAATGCTTTCCAAATGTTGACAGGATTACATCCTATGCAAGAAGCCATACCATTGTCCGAATTAAGCAGGAAGATTTGCAGCGGATTGCCGATGCAGGATTAAACCGTATCCATGTCGGCATGGAATCCGGTTCTGACACTGTATTAAAGAAAATTAATAAAGGGGCCACCAAAGCAACTCATATCAAGGCAGGCTTAAAGGTTAAGCAGGCCCGAATGGAGCTGTCGGAATACGTCATTCCGGGTCTTGGCGGTATTGATTACTCCATAGAGCATGCCATGGAAACCGCTTTTGCACTCAACAGCATTAACCCTGATTTTATCAGGATCAGAACCCTGGCGGTAACAAAGGGAACCGCTCTTGCTGAAGAAGCAAAAAAAGGAGAATTTGAAAAGCCGAGTGATGCCATGATGGCAAAGGAGTTAAGGCTGTTTATCGAAAGCCTTGACGGGATCGATTCCTATATCAAAAGTGATCATATCCTGAATCTGTTTGAAACCGTTAACGGGAAAATGCCGGAAGATAAAGAAAAAATGATCGGAATTATTGATGGATTCTTTGAGCTTGACCCGGAAAAGAGGATTTTATACCAGATCGGTCGGCGGATGGGATTTTTCAGGGGACCCGATGAAATGGACGGCAGCCCGCATCTTGAAAGGGTAAAGCAGGCTTGTGATCTTTACGGTGTGACACCTGAAAATGTTGATTTGGTGATTGATGACCTGATGAAGCGTTTTGTCTGATCAAACCTCCCTTTATATCCATATTCCGTTTTGTGTTAAAAAATGTGTCTATTGTGATTTTTATTCTAAGACCAATCTTTCATTGATCCCCGGTTATATCAAATCCCTTCAAGAAGAGATTGAAAAAAGATCAGGTATAAAGGATAAAGTTAACACAATATATTTTGGAGGCGGAACCCCTTCTCTTCTTCCCATCAAAGATATTGAAATTCTTTTACAGACCATTGAAGATAATTTTTTAGTTTCCCGGGACGTTGAGGTGACACTTGAAGTAAACCCGGGAACCGTTGATTTCAACTACTTGAGCCAATTAAAAAAAAATGGAATTAACCGGCTCAGTATTGGTGTCCAGTCATTTAATGATGACAAACTTAAATTTTTAGGGCGAATCCATACGGCTGATCAGGCAATAAAGACTATTGATGATGCAGGCAAAGCAGGGTTTGACAACATCAGTATGGATTTGATTTACGGCCTTCCTTTTGAAATTGAATCAACATGGTTCAAAGATTTGAAAAAGGCAGTTCTGATGGCGCCTTCCCAC
>JAGLNZ010000351.1 GCA_023139225.1 Desulfobacula sp.
CGGTTCCCCGAGTTATTGCAGAAGCTGCCTACTGTGACATTTTAAAGAGTAACAACACCCTGAAAAAAAGTTTATTGGAGCGGATACTGCCCTGCATTGTTGATGGACGTCCTTTCCCCCGGGATGTAATGATTTCAGCAGTACGCCGGGCCAGTGATCGTAACAATTGTGAGAACTGGGAATGGGAGAGAAATCTTGGGGTTGCCTGTGCCTTGTTTAAGGGATTTTACATGCGCCATCCTGATAAAACAAAAAGGAGAAAATATGCCATGGCATTAGAAGAAGAGAAAAACACGCGGGATTATTTGTATGGGCGGTTGTTGGCAATAGCTGAATATATCGAAAAGATTGCTCTAAATGTTGGAGGAGAGAAAAGACCAACAACCGCAGCAAGAATGATGCAGCGATTTGCTGACCGTCCTTTTTCCACCTGGCGGAATATCGAACTGGGGTTACAACCTTATATGCAAAGATTACAGGGAACAAGAGCGGGTTTTTTAGCCAATCGAAAAAAAGAACTTGATGCTGTGGTTGCTGCTTTTGTGCCGGATGATTTTACCAGTGATAAATCGTTATCTGGCGAGTTTTTATTGGGATATCACTGTCAGAAACAATTTTGGGGAAATCAAAATTCAGATACCAATGAAGATTAAAAATTTAAGGAGATAAAACTATGAACCTGAAAAATAAAATTGATTTTGCTATTGTATTCAGCGTGAAAAATGCCAACCCTAATGGGGACCCTTTAAATGGCAATCGGCCCCGCATCGATTATGATGGATTTGGAGAAATTACCGATGTCTGTCTGAAAAGAAAAATTCGAAATCGTTTGCAGGATGGTGGCCATGCTATTTTTGTCCAGTCCGATGAAAATAAAATCGACGGTATGCCGAGTTTAAAAGCTCGGGCAGAGTCCGAGGAATATGGACTTGGACGAGATGCCTTTAATCGTAATCACACAAACCCGGAAAAAGCGGCTAAACTTGCCTGTAAGAAATGGCTGGATGTTCGCACATTTGGTCAGCTTTTTGCTTTTAAAAATGAGGCAAAGGATGGCGTGTCTATTCCCATTCGTGGTCCGGTTTCTATTCAATCTGCTTTTAGTGTGGAACCAGTCACCATCACCAGTACACAGATAACAAAAAGTGTTAGTGGAGAAGGAGATGGAACCAAAAAGAGTTCTGATACCATGGGCATGAAGCACCGAGTTGATAAGGCAATTTATGTCACCTTTGGCAGTATGAACCCCCAGCTTTCGGAACGAACCGGTTTTAACAACGAAGATGCAAAGGTTATTAAATCAGTGTTGCCGAAACTTTTTGAAGGGGATGCCTCCTCAGCTCGGCCTGAAGGAAGTATGGCTGTTAAGAAAGTAATCTGGTGGCAGCATAACAGTAAATCAGGCCAATATTCGTCTGCCAAAGTGCATCAAACATTACAGGTGGCTGTTGATGGCAGTTTTGATGAAGATATCTTGAAAACAGCTTTACAAGGACTGGAGCCAGAGATTATTGATGGATTTTAAGCCAAAAGATAAAGAAATTTTTAATTTTCTTAAAAATCTCGACAAAGACCTTCGTAATGCACTATTGATTCAGCTTCGTAACCTGTGGACTCACACATCCACGGCCATTGAAGGAAATACCCTGACCCTTGGTGAGACTGCCTTTGTGCTGGAAGAAGGTTTGACCATATCCGGCAAACCTTTAAAGGACCATGAAGAGGTGGTAGGGCATGCCAGGGCCATTGATCTGGTCTATGATCTGGTACTAAACAAGACACCTTTTACGGAAAAGGAATTGTTTTCCCTTCACAAGGCAGTGCAGACAGATATAATTATCGATGTGTATAAACCTGTTGGCGGGTGGAAAAAGGAGCCGAATTCCACTGTTGCTGTTGTTGATGATAAGCAGGTTGTTTTTGAATATGGCCCGCCTGGTGATATTCCTTTGCTCATGAAAAGCTGGTTTGAACTGTATCGTGAAATTGATCAGTCTCTGAAACCCAATGACAGGCAACAGGCACTTCTGGCATATGTGCAGCTGCATGTTTCCTTTGTCCGTATTCATCCCTTTTTTGACGGGAATGGCCGCTTGGCCAGGCTGATTGCCAATGTTCCGGTTCTTAAGTCAGGTCTGCCACCTGTTATTATTTCCCAAAAACAGCGCAAGCAGTATATTGATGCCTTGTCTGCCTATCATTTTTCTGTTGGGCAGATAAAAGCAGGTGATGCACTGCTGCCAAACCAGGATGCGTTGCAGCCCTTTACTATATTCTGTGAACAGGCCTGGGGGGAATCTCTTGCCCTTGTGGAGGATATAAGGCAAAAACAGCGGAGCCGGCAGTAATAGTGGAAAAAAGCTCAACAAAAAACAAATACACCGAAGATGAATATCTTTCATTGTCTGCCCTTCAGCATATACTTTTTTGCGAAAGGCAATGTGCATTGATCCATATTGAGCAATTATGGGTTGAAAACATATTTACCGCAGAAGGTCGTATTATGCACGAAAGGGTAGACAGGGGGGACCAGATTGATAAAGGCAGGGTGAAGGTGGAATATGGCCTGCCTCTTAAATCAAGCGTTCTTGGTATTACCGGAAAGGCAGATGTGGTTGAGTTCCATCTAAAAGACGGTTTTGAAAAATTATGGATACCTTTTCCCATAGAATATAAAAGAGGAAAACCCAAGAAGAATTTTTCAGACAAGGTACAGCTTTGTGCACAGGCGTTGTGCCTTGAAGAAATGGTCTGTGTAAGAGTTGAAACGGGTGCACTTTTTTATGGGAAAACAAGACGTCGCATGGATGTGGTTTTTGATGAGAATTTGCGGAATTTTACAATGAGAACATCTGAAGAACTTCATGACATGATTTCCTCTGGAATTACACCGTTGCCTCATTATGAAAAAAAATGTGATACCTGTTCTTTTCTTAATTTATGTATACCCAAGACAATAGGGAAAAAAAGAAATGTATTATCATGGTTAAGAAAAATGACGGATTAAGGCAAATTTAATAAAAATGAAAAAATATTTGAATACACTTTTTGTGACCACCCAGGGTGCTTATTTATCAAAGGAAGGCCAGACGGTTGTTGTTAAAATTGAAAAAAAAGTAGCAATGAGACTTCCCATTCACACGATTGCCGGGATAGTCTGTTTTGGTGCAGTGAGTTGCAGTCCTTATTTGATGGGTTTTTGTGCTGAAAATGATGTATCCATTAGTTTTTTGACAGCTTATGGTAGATTCCTTGCAATGGTAAAAGGACCGGTTTCAGGAAATGTTCTTCTAAGACGGGAACAGTTCAGAATGGCTGATAATAAAGAAATTTGCGCTTCAATCGCAGGATCTGTATTGACCGGCAAACTCGCAAATAGCAGGGCTGTTCTTGAAAGGGCAATCCGCGATCATCAGGAAAAAGTCGATGAATTAAGGCTGAAAAAAGTATCTGATCGCCTTTCTTTATATATTAAGAAAGAGCTTCCGTGCGGAAATTTAAACAGGCTGAGAGGTATTGAAGGAGACGCAGCACATCAATATTTCAGTGTTTTTGATGAGTTGATACTAGTTAAGAAAGAGGCATTTTTCTTTACAGGAAGAAACAGACGGCCACCGCTTGATAATGTAAATTGTCTTCTTTCTTTTTTATACACTCTCCTCACTCATGATGTACGGTCAGCGCTTGAATCTATTGGCCTTGATCCGGCTGTCGGTTTTTTACACCGGGATCGCCCGGGAAGGCCAGGGTTAGCTCTTGATATCATGGAAGAATTTCGTCCTTTTCTTGCGGATCGGCTTGCTTTATCTTTAATCAATTTGCGTCAGATTAACCATCAAGGATTCACAACCAAAGAATCCGGCGCCATACATATGAATGATGAGACTCGGAAAATTGTTCTTACAGCATACCAGAAAAGAAAGCAGGAAAGTCTGATTCATCCGTTCATTGATGAAAAGGTTGAAATCGGCAATCTTTTTTTTATTCAGGCTCTTTTGTTGGCACGGTACATACGAGGCGATATAGATGGGTATCCTCCGTTTATATGGAAATAAAATTAAGGAGGTTTTGTGCTGGTTCTTGTCAGTTATGATGTTTCAACAGAAAAAAATGGTCAAAAAAGATTAAGACGTGTAGCAAAGGTGTGTAAGAACTATGGGCAAAGAGTGCAGTATTCTGTTTTTGAGTGCATGGTTGACCCCGCCCAGTGGACTATTATGCGCCAGAATCTTATAAATGAAATTGAACCGGAGCTGGATAGTTTAAGGTTTTATTTTCTTGGTTCAAACTGGAAAAGAAAGGTAGAGCATATTGGTGCAAAAGCTGCATTGGACATGGAAGGACCGTTGCTTATTTGATCTATTTGCGAACTATAAGATGGTTATGAGAATAATTATATCTATTACGCCTATAGAAGTGCTTTGAACGAATTTTCTTATTTCTGGCTCGCAAATAGATAACCGCTTAATAATTAAGAATAATTCAAGTTTTACCTTTATTTTTTTATCAATCAAAGATCTACATGAAGACCTTCGCTCTTTGACAATTTGTTTTCTTATGATATTAAAGTGTTACGTATATAACAGTCACTCCCCATGCGGGAGTGTGGATTGAAACCACAGGTCATCCCAGTGCTCGGTCGGCATTAAAAGTCACTCCCCATGCGGGAGTGTG
>JAGLNZ010000352.1 GCA_023139225.1 Desulfobacula sp.
TGGTTTTCTCCGGCCAGGCCAATGCACAGCGTTTTTAACGCCTTTTCCTTTTCCTTGCGTCGAATTCGATTTTCCGTTTCCCAGGTATCTTGGCCCCATAGGTCGTTAGCCGGGCGAAAGAAGACCTTTTCATCGGTGATATATAGATAAACCGGCTGGGCTGACTTCCCGGAAATAACAATGTGATCAAGGCCGGCAAAGCGCATTTCAGCCGCAAAGTGTCCACCAGCGTTGCCGGAACCAACCCCGCCGGTGATGGTATTCTTAAAATCCACTGCCAGCCGGGAGGCACCGGGCGTAAGGGTTCCCACCAGGGGACCGGCACCCAGAATGATCACGTTTTCAGGACCCAGAGGATCGGTGTCGGGACTGACAAGATCAAACAGAAGGCGCTGATTTATTCCCCGTCCGCCTACTAAGTCTGAATAGGCCGAAGTGCTTTCGACCTGATAGGTTTTTCGCGTCAAATCAATAGTGAGTATCTTTACGGTCCTGGCCAAAGTAGTCTCCTTGTTAGCAGGATGCCTTATTCTCTTCAAAATCCAAAGTATTAATCTAATACTTTTGTAGTCTATGGAGTATAGCGTAACGAATTTGTTTCCAAGGATCAACCATGGTATATTAACTATATTTTGACTATAATTATTCATCAATAAGTATCAGTTGCAAAAAACATCTAAAAATCATAAAGATCCGGTAATAGGGAATAACAATATACTATTGAAAAAGAACAAAATCATGTTAAACAAAAATAATGAATTCTTTAAAGATCTTGTAGAAAAGACTGCAGACATCGTTATTCGGCTTGATCATAAAGGCCGTTTACTATATCTGAACCCCTTGGATGAAAAAAAATTCGGAGTCAAGCCCCTTCAGTACATTGGAAGGAAAGCACTTTCATTTGTGCATAAGGATGACCGTCGCGACACTCTTGAAAAATTTGCAGACTGGCTCTGCAATAAGCCGGTGACAACAAATATTGAAAATCGGATCATTACCGCCACAGGCCAGGCTTTAAATTTTACATGGTCTGTTTGCCTCTATTATGACCCAAGCGGTTATTTCTCGGGGATCGCTGCCACGGGGAAAGATATTACTCCGATAAACAACAAAATGAAAAAACTGCAAAAAAAAGAAAAAATATGGAGCAGACTTTTCATGAATAATCCGACATGGATGTTATTGGTTACTCTGGAGGAAGGAAAGTTCATAGATGTCAATGATGCCGGCTGCAAGGACATGGGATATGCCAAAAAAGATATTATTGGCCGCACATCTACTGAAATTGGATTGTGGCCGGATAAAAAATCACGCAACCGTTACCTATCTTTGATTAAAAAAAGAAACCGGCTGGATAAATTACCTGTTAAATTTAAAATGAGAGATGGTAAAATACGTGATTATTTATGGTCCACTACCGTTGTCGAAATGGAAAGGGAAAAATGTCTTCTAAGCGTTTTAGTTGACGTTTCCAAATTAAAAGAAACCGAAAAAAAACTGGATAAAATCAATAAAAAATTGCAGCAACGATCCAACAAACTATCTGAGATGAATGTTGCCCTAAAGGTCTTGCTGAACCAGCGGGACGAAGATAAAAAACAGATAGAGTCAAACGTGTGGCACAATATAAAAAAGATGATACAACCCCATTTAAAAAATCTTAAAGTAACCGATCTGAACCCCCTGCAACATGCACATCTGGATGTGGTCATTAACCGTTTGGATGAAATCACCTCCAGCATAGGTGAAAAAATGGGACATAATAATTATGCCTTAAGCTTTAGAGAGCTTGAGGTAGCAGGACATATTATTGTGGGAAAGGCAAATAAAGAAATTGCTGAAATCCTCTGCATTTCTGTACATTCGGTTGAGTCCCACCGGTTTTCAATACGGAAAAAGATTGGCATTTTAGGAGGTAGAACTAATTTAAGAACTCATCTTCTAAGTTTATCTGATCATGTTGATAATAAAAATCTAGATATAACAAAATAAGGTTATAATCGCTTTTTTACTCTAAAAATCAGCACGGATGAAATAAGATAAAACACGGCGAACATGCTGAATACAATCCTAAAATTTGAACCGGTTACATCAAGGATCATCCCGGACAGCCAGGGGCCTAAGAACCCTGCCAAAAATCCGTATGCCGTAAATACAAGCCCGAAAACTTTTCCAAAATTTTCAAGCCCGAAAACCTCGGTCACCAATGGGGCTGAAACAGTAAAGAGAGCACCAAAGGCAAGCCCGATAAAGCAGGCTAAAAAACTGATGACATAAAGATGAGTAAAAAACGGCAGCAAAAAATAGGCAACAGAGGCCATCAAAAACACGGTCGCAAGTATTCTGCGTTTGCGATATTTATCCGCCAGTCTGCCACAAACCAGACGACCGATACCGTTTAACACATTAAAGCAGGTCAATATATAGACATATTGCGTGATCCCATACCCCAGAGATGTCCCAAAAGAGGAAGCAAGAACTATCAGAGAGATACCGGCAGCCCCGGACAAGGCCCACACAAACCAGAGGAACCAGAAAGACGATTGCCTTAATGTCTTTTTCAGGGTCAATGTTGATAATTGTTGTTTTGCCTGAGCCTTATCATTCCCGGGAATTTTTATTAACAAGGCAAATGATGTTCCCAAAAGAATGGAAATGGCTGCTGCAAAATTAGATGTAAAGACATAACCTTTTGAAACAAGAAAATAGGTAAAGACCGGAGACATGACTGCTGCCGAACCCCCAAAGGTTAAATTAAGGATACCGGTGATCAATCCTTTATTTTCAGGGAACATTTTTTGGAAAATGGTGAGACAGGGGATATAGACAAACCCGCTGAAAAAGCCTTCAATAAAAGCCCAGGCATAAACGTGTTCAATGGCAGTTGCCTGCCCGACAAACAGCATGGCTGCAGCACAAAAAAAACTGCCCGTAAAAATAATCATGCGGCTTGGTATTTTTTCCTGCAGTTTTCCGGCCAGGTACATTGAAAATCCTGTTCCAGCCAGAATAAAAAACATCAGCTTTCCAATTTGTGCCTTGTTCACATGGAAAAGCACCTGCCATTCCGATGCCATTACACCGGGGAAACCAAAAACAAAGGCCCCCGGGAAAAATATGGTTACGCATCCGAAAAAAAGAATTAATTTTTTATTTTCAAGGAAAGGCATAACTTTTTTAAGTCATCATAATTATTCAGGCCGGGATCATCCAATACCTTTTCAAACAGCCTTTGTTTAATTCTACCAACATCAGGTCCGGGTGTGACACCCAGTATCCGGATAATATCATTCCCGGTGATCTCAAGATGGTTTATCTTCAAAGCGGATAGTCCGGCTATTTCATCCAACAGTTTTTTAAGTCTGACGCGGATTTCTGAAAGCAGATAGGGTCTTTTCGCTAAATTGCCTTTTTTATCTGCAATTCTCATGCGCATGAAATCCCGGTAATCAAGCCCGTATTTATCCAGCATTGCAAGAAGCCTTCTTGCTGCTTTTGGTGTTGTCTGATCAGTCAACGGCCTCATATGGGTTTTTATCAAAGACTCGATATAAGCGATATCCCTGGCAGAAAATCTTAATTTTGTAAGATCATGAACCACGGCCCGGGTATAATTCTCATGGTCAATAAATGTCAACTTTCCCTCATGGATTTTTGCAGCATCGAATTTTCCTGTATCATGCAGGAAACCCGCAAGCCTTAAAACCGGCAAACCCGGTGGCAGTGCATCGCCCACCATCATGCTGTGGTCAAACACAGTCTCGCCGTGATGGGGACCACCGTCAAGGTCATAGCAGCGATCAAGGCTTGGAAAAATTTTTTCCAGCAATCCTGTCTTTTTTAATGCCGTAAAAAACAGGGAGGGCTTTTCCAGGCCAAGTGCTTTCATAATTTCATGATGTATTCGCTCTTTTGCAACACCTGTATCAAGCAAATCCTTACAGTCAAAAATAACATCCAGGGAGGACAAAGAAAAAGACCCCTCAATCATGGCCACAAACCTGCAGGCCCGGATCATTCTGACGGGATCTTCCTTGATTCTTTTTTCAGGCTCCTTTGTAAATCTGATAATGGAGTCCTCAAGGTCCTTTCTTCCGTTGAAGGGATCAATGATCGTTTTTGCTTTTGGATCATAGGCCATGGCATTAATGGTAAAATCTCTTTTTGCCAGATCTGATTCAGGAAAATTGGAGATATCAAATTTTGTCCGGCCCGAAGAGATCTCCACACCATTCACCAGGCAAATGGGGAAGGCCTTACCCACTTTCTTAATTTTCTGATCTGAAAAAAAAGAATGTATCTGTTTTATGGATGCATTGGTCAGGATATCAAAATCATCCGGTGTTCTCTGCAGCATGATATCCCTGACAGCACCACCGACTATATAAGCCTGGAATCCATTTTTTTTTAACCTGTCTAAAATAAACCGGACAGTCTCTTTATTTTTCATCTAAAAAAACCCTGGGTCAGCACACCGATAAAAAGAAGAACTGAAATCACTGAATTCATATGAAAAAATGCCATATTAATATGTTTCAAATCATCAGGTTTTACAAGCTTATGCTCTGCCACCAGAAGAACACCAATGATGCCTAAAAACAATAAAAATACCGGGTGCATTCCAAATGTCACATACATGGCCAAAAGAAAAATAAAGGTGGAGACAT
>JAGLNZ010000353.1 GCA_023139225.1 Desulfobacula sp.
AGGATGAGGTCCGGCAGTGGCTGGTAAGAAAGGGGGCAAAAGCCCCAAAAGCTGCAGGCGTGATTCATTCCGACCTTGAACGGGGCTTTATCCGTGCAGAAGTATTCAAGTATGATGAACTCATGGAAAAAGGCAATGAAGCAGAGCTTAAAAAGGGTGGTAAAATTTATGTGGAAGGCAAGGACTATCTTGTTGAAGACGGGGATATTTTAAATATCCGGTTTTCCGTCTGACCGGATGAAATAATCATATTACCATGTTCCGACGGGACGGATCATAGGGTTGATGCCAAGACTTTTTTTTAATAATACGCAAGCCTTTCGGGCTTCATCCTGATTTGCATAATTACCTGATCTTACAAGATTCCAGGTCCTGTCCCTGGAATCTTTAAGAATTATTATCCTTGAATCAAACCCGTTATTGAGTAATCTTATTTTCATTTTATCGGCGTTGGCCTGGTTGAGAAAGGCCCCTGCCTGTAAGGTGAACATAGAACTTGGGTTCTGTTTTTTCTCAAGTTTCTTTTTTTGTTTGAGTTGGGCAAGTTTCTGGGTCGCATAAGTATTTTCAGGGTCTTGTTTGATAGCTTCTTCATAGGTTTCAATGGCCCTGATATCTTCTTGTTGTTGAGCAAGCAGATCTGCCTTATAGCAGATTGCCCAGTAAAAATTGGGTTTTAGTGTGAGTGTTTTTGACAGATCATCAAGGGCTTCTTTGTTTTTGCCAAGTTCGGCAAGACACAAGGCCCGGTTAAAATATGCCACATGATTCTCGGGCGCCATCTCAATTTCGGTATCATAGTTTTCAATAGCTTTTTTATAGTTTTTCTTATAATACCAGGCCACACCCAGGTTACTGTAAAGGCCCTTAAGTTCAGGAAACAGTTCTTTTGCTTTTTCAAAATCCTTAATGGCAGAATCAAATTTTTCCTGCTTCATATAAGAAACTCCACGGTTTTTGTAGGCATCTGCATTGTCAGGATCGATTTTAATCAGTTTTGAGAATGCATTAATGGCCTTCTGGTATTGGCCCTGTTTAAAAAGAAGGACGCCATTGTCAAAAATATTTTTTTTGGTTTCTGCAAAAATAGTGGTATAAAAAGAAAAGGCCAGCAAAATTAGAATTAGAATTTTTTTCAAAAAACCCCCTTTTTATTTGTTTCCAGCATGTTTTATATTATATAAATGAGCATGTTAAATTCAATAAAAAAATATTTTAAATACAGGACATCTGATTATCGAAGATTAATTTTAATTATAGGATAAAATAAAGATGAAGTATATTTACTACATTATTGCGATAATGGTTATTTTTACCGGCATGGCTGCCTACGGATTGTTTGATACCCGCCTTGAAATTTCCAAACCGTTTTTATCAATAAACGACCGGATTATTTCCGAAGATGAATTTAAAAAAATGCTGGTCAAAAAATCTTCACACATGAGCCGGGAACAATTTATTGAGTCAGTCATCGACAGGCAGCTTCTTATTCAGGAAGCGATCAAGACGGAGATTAATAAGGAAGAAAGCTTTAGGCGCTCTGTTGAAAATTTTTATGAGCAGTCATTGATAAAAATTTTTCTGGACCGGAAACTGGACTCTCTGTTGGTAGATGTCACCAATGATGAGATTGCAAAATATGAGGCATTTATTCAAAACAAACTATTTTTGACAAAGATGATTTATCCAAGCCTGAAAGATGCACAAAAGCAAACCAATGAAACCATTGAAAAAATTGAAGCTGATTTTATGGACCTGTCTGATGATCTGAAATTTATTGTATTGAATCTTAACCCAGGTGAATCTTCTAAACCCAGGCCAACAGATTTCGGTGTCTTTATTTACAGGCTTGAAGATATACAAAAAAAAGAAAAATCCAAGAAAGATCAAATGAAAGAATTTGATATAAAACAGGTTTCTCTTTACATTCAGGATAAAAAAAAGGAACAGCTTCTGGATGAATGGACTGAAAAAATCAGGGAATCAGCAGAAATTTGGAGGGTAAAATGAATAACCGGCCTCAATATAAACGGCGTAATTATTTTATTAACAAAGAATTTCAAGGGCGTTTTATTTTTAATTTTTTTCTTCTGGCTACAATTGGGAGCCTTTTATTTGTAAGTGTATTCAGTTTTTTTTCCTCTAACACGCTTTCTATTGCATATGATAATTACCATCTTCAGCTTGGGGTTACACCCGGTATCCTGTTTAAGAATATTCTAAGTGCCCAATGGCTGTTTGTAGTATTTGGGGGTGGGATTGTAATTATTGTCACGCTTTTTTTAACCCACAGGGTGGCAGGCCCTTTCTACAGGTTTGAAAGAACGCTGGATGAAATGATAGAAGGGGATATTTCAAATAAAATCATTTTGCGGCAAAAGGATGAAGGCAAAGATCTGGCACAAAAAATTAATGCTTTTAATTTTATACTTGAAGATAAGCTGTCTTTGATAGAGAATTTTAATTCTGATATCAAAGTGTCATCACTGGAGTTGAAAAATGCCTTAAAATACTCAGACATTAAAAATTCGACTTCTCTATTAGATGAAATACTGGACAGTCAAAAAAATATTCAAACCATGATCAATGACTATACATTTTCCAGGGAAAAACTTTAGGAATGATTTTTAATGAATCGTTCCTGACCCATATATGTCTCTTTCCTGATGTCACTGATGCTCTATTTTATGATTCACAAAAACCGATCAAAGATAGCCTTCCTGGAACTGATTCAAGATTGGGAAGGCGTCTTGGTCAGCGACAATTACGGTGTCTATGCTAAATGGGTCAACCTCAGACAAACATGTTTGGCTCACCTGATCCGAAAAGCCAAAGCCCTTGGTGAAAGGAAAGATCCCACTACCAAACAATTCGGTCAACAGATAGTCAAGGATCTTCAACTCCTTTGTCATTGGGCAAAAGTATTTCCAGATGATCAGGAATGGCGGGATTTTTATCAACGTTTCACTGATCTGATTTTTGATCATCAGGAAGATAAAGGAGAAATCGGAACAATGGCGCGTTCGCTGATCAGACAAATTGAATCTTTTTGGCTATTCCTTGATATCGCTGAAGTTGAACCGACCAATAACCTTGCCGAACGTTTATTGCGTTATGTGTTCTATGGAGGAAAAGAAGTAAGGGCACACAAAGCCAAAAAGGAAACCGCTGGGTGGAGCGGATACTGTCATTCAAACAAACATGTTCAATCCGGTCTTTGGATTCTTTCCCGCTACTTGTTGAGCTGTTGGATTCGTATTTCAAAGAACAAAAACAAGATCTGTCATGGATCTGATAAGATATTATTCATTAACATAACGTTATCGTAACGTTCTGCGTGACGTTACCTATCTGTCATGGATCTGATCAGATATTACTCATTAACCCTGTGATCGAATACAAATATTTTAATCATAGCTCAGCATGATTTAATAATAACCCTTTTAAGCTCAGCTACCCTGCCATGAATAAAAATTATGCAACCGCTATCACATCAAAATTCCATTATTTTTCCTACATGATTAAAAAAAAATCGATTTTTAAAATACTGCATCAAGGCCATGGATGCAGGCATTCCCGTGCAATGAGACACACCAATATGGGCCACGTTGAATTCCTCCAGTTTTGCAATGGTTTGCTTGAGCTGTTCTGGACCTGCCCGGAAAAGATGGGTCCCGCCCACTACGGCATAAATTCGCTCTTCACCTGTAATCTTCTGGGCATACAGCAGGGTGTTGATCATTCCATGATGGGCACATCCCAGTACCACGACCAGTCCTTTTGATGTTTTGACCACCAAAGCCTGGTCGTCGGGAATGGGGTCTGGTATATAGTCTTCCCCAATTTTGACAAATAAATTTTTTTCAACCGATTCAAAAGAGGTCTTCATGGGTACCTCTCCGGTGACAACAATCTGGTCATTGATCCAGATGGGTTTCCGGCTCATTGTAAAGGTGGCACCCAGGTGTTCCAGTTCTTCTCTTACATAAGGGATGCCGATATAATGCATATCGCTGCCGACAGGTTCAGACCGGGAGGCATATTTGGATGCCCAGGCTTCGGGGTGTAGAATAACCTGTCGTTTTTTTGAGTCCATTATTTGAAGAACATGACGAAGTCCGCCCGTGTGGTCCTTATGACCATGGCTGAGGACAATGCGGGTAACCTGGTCCAGGTTGATACCATTTTGAATGGCATTGCGTACCACGGAATCAGTTCCTCCAGTATCAAGTAGGATGGTTTCCTCGCCATACTCCACAAGGATACTCAACCCCCATTCAGCAAGATAGCCTAATGAACCGGCCAGGTTATCACATAGAGTTGTTAAACGTAGGGTCATTTTATTATCCTTTCATCATTAAAGAGGGCAGAAAAGTGACAATCTGTGGAAATGCAATCAATACTGCCAGGGTTAAAAAATCCATAAGCAGAAACGGGATAATCCCCTTGAATATAGTCTGGGAAGGGATGTCTGGAGCCACACTGTTGACCACATATACATTGAGGCCTACAGGCGGGGTTATCAAACAAATTTCGCCCATCTTGACGACGATAACACCAAACCAAATGGGATCATATCCCAGTGCAATCACGGGTGGAAAAACAATGGGCAGAGCCAGGAGCATCATTCCAATAAGGTCGAGAAACATACCTAAGAATACAAAAAGTCCAAGTATTCCACACAATATGAAGATCCGGGGAACGGGTAATGCTACCACCATTTCACTGAAAGCTGCGGGTAGACCAGTGAGCGCCAAAAACCGGACAAAAATCAAGATGCCCACAATGATGGCAAAAATCATCACGGTTGCCCGTCCGGTTTCCAACATTGCCAGTTTGAATTTTTTAAAATCCAGTCGTCTTGTCAAAAGTCCGATGACGAAAACACCGGCAGCCCCGGCACCCCCTGCCTCGGTCGGGGTAAAAATACCCGTGTAAATCCCTCCCAGCATCAGTGTCAATATCGCCACTATTCCCCATGTGCCTTTTAGAGAAATGAGCCTGCTTTTCCATGGGGCTTTTTCAAGTGGTGGGGCAAGGGATGGTTTTAATTTAACCCGAAATTGAATCATAAACGCATAGATGACAGCCGAGAGGATTCCCGGTAAAAATCCGGCCATGAGCAGAAAGCCCACGGATTGTTCTGTGATAATCCCGTAAATAACCAGGGGAACACTGGGGGGTATAAGGGTGGCAATGGTACCGCCCGCTGCCACAGCTCCAGCAGCAAATCCGGGCTCATAGCCATATTTTCTCATCTCTGGGATAGCCATTTTCCCCATGACTGCAGCAGATGCAACACTGCTCCCGGTACAGGCGGCAAAGCCTGCACATCCATAAGTAGTGGCAATGGCCATTCCGCCTGGAAGGTGGCCGAACCATTGACGGGCCGTGTGAAAAATATCTTTGGTCAGGCCGGAATGAAACCCGAGATATCCCATGATAATAAAGAGTGGTATAACACTCAGGGAATAATGTGCGGCAATGCCATGGGGTAAATAGCCTGCCAGATTAAAAGCCACTTTCCATCCTTTTAAAGCTGCAATCCCGCCAAAAGCCACTAAGGGGGCCACAAAGGCGATGCGCATGCCCATAAAAATTAAGAATACCATACCTGCCAGTGCCACACATCCGACGATTAAAGGTTCCATAAATATTTACTCCAAATCTCTTATTTCAATTCCAATATAGGCCTGCCCGAGGTTCTTCATGATTTGTATGCAAAACCGGATACAAAGGAAAAATGATCCCAGCGGTACGCACAGTTTTGACGGCCAGGTCGGGGTATATAGATATTCAGTTACATCCCCCATATGATAGGCGTCTATTGTCCCTATGAATGAGGCGATACAAATGATGGTGTAGGCGAACAACCCCAAAAAATTTGATAATGCCTCTGTCAAATGATACATCCGGCCGGTGAATCTGTTGACGATCATGTCCATTCTAATATGGGCACCGACTCTTTGGGTGTAGCCAAAACCCAAGAAAACGATGGCAGCCATTATCAGTTCAACGTCTTCGACATATCCGGGTATGGGATGATTGAATGCGTACCTGCCAATGATTTCGCCTGCAGTTAAGATCATTAAAAATATGATAAAAATTACACCAATAATATTTAATACAGTTTCAATTTTGGCGCTGTACCTGTCTAAAAGGTGAAATACCTTGATCTTATCCATGACCGGCACTTGATCCGGTGGTTTCTTCTGACTAATTTCCATAGAGCTTTGACCTTTGATTTATGTGGCATGAAATTGAGCCTGCATCCAGAAAAGCATCCCTCTGAATGCAGGCTATGGATATAATAGAATTAAAATCCTGCAATTTCTTTTCGTTTGGCAAGAAAATAATCATATACTTCCTGCCCTGGTAACTTGCGTTTCTCCATTAATTTAATCCACCTTTTGTGGACCCCTTCAGCCTTGCTCAACAATTTGGCCCGTTCTTCATCAGGAAACCTGACAAATTCAAGTTTCTCCTTATAAATGGGCAGCCATTTTTTTTCACCTTTTTTATATTCATCTCCCCACACTTTCGGAGCTTTTTGGTACCATTTTTTGTGCATTTCTTTAAAATCATCCGGCAGGGCATCCCAGGCATCCTTATTGGCAAGGAAAGCGCAGGAATTACTGCCTGGCGAAAAATTAGTGGTAACGTATTTTGATACTTCGTGGATCTTGAATGCTCCAAAGGAGAATGGCCACGGTAGTGTTCCCATATCAATGGTGCCTTTATCCATGGCCTCGTAAAGATCTGCCACAGGCAGCATGACTGGAACAGCACCAAATTGGGTTACTACCCGTGCCATTTCTCCAGGTATTCTTATTCGGATGCCATCGAAATCTTCTGCTTTAACAATTTTTTTATTACCCATTAGGCCATATTGAGTAATTGCTGCCGGGAACAGAGGCACGGCATTCCATTTTAAAAGTTCTTTTTTGATGGCCGGGTGTTCCCACAGGGCCGCCATCATCTGGCTGATTTGCTCTGGATCCTGGGGAAGAATAAACGGCAACTCGAACACGCGACTAAGCGGGGTTTTGCCAGGGGCGTACGACCCACAAAATTGACATCCCTCAAACAGCCCTGCTTTAATACCATCTATATTTTCCTTGGAGGGTGACAATACCGCACCATAATGTAATTTGATTATCCAGCGGCCATTAGTTTGATTTTTCATATCTTCAGCCCATCTGTGTAACGGGCGTGTCCAGTCCCGTTCTCCTCCCCAGAGAGAAATATTCCAAGTGATCTTGTCCGAGGCTGAAGAAGTTTGAGGATTGCAGATAAATAACAATCCCATGCAAAATACTACCAATACAGATAAAAATACACTTTTTCTTATCATTTTCCATTTCGCCATAACTGCCCCTTTAAATTTTTTGTCATAATGACATTAATATTTTTCCGTCAGTACATAATGGTAATGTCCTGAATTCGGCATTAAACATTAATTAAAAGCAAGTCATATGCCATGAAGGGGAATAAAATAAAAAAGGGTAAATAATAATATAAATTTAATGTGTTATATATTGTCCGATAGTCCCAAATCCACCGCCTAATTTTTTATAGACCCCTCCAAAGGAAATTCGGGGGATTTTTTTGAGCTCTTCTACCATAAATTTATCCTGAAGGCTCCCAGATGCCATTTAGCATTGCAATCTGTTTGCGTGCTTTAACCAAAATCCCGTATGATGGATGCCCTTTTGATAAACGCAAAATCAAACTGCGGGAACGTTTGATTATCCTGCCCGGGAGATTTATAATCGAAAACCGGATCCGTTTCATCCTTGTGGTTTCCATGGATGGGTCTAAGGCCAATCGTTTCATCATCACATTTAAATTCAGAGCTAATATCATCATCCACCACCATGCTGCATTTTCACCGAAATCGGCAGAAGGAAGTTTCCCTCCGGCCAGGTCGTCCTTCATGACAGCATGAGCTTGCTCACTTTTGCCACATCGTTCATGAAGCCAATGGATCACTTCTTCCCCGTTCTGTTTTTCATAGGCGATATTGGTTACAATACCAAAAACTTTATACTTTTTTTCTACCATTCTCATTGTTGGAAAAGGAAGAGGAAGCTCTGGTTCTTCCATGCCGGGCAACGAGGTTTCTTCTTCCAGAAGTTGTCGCTTGGCAAGATACCTGTATTCAGGTGCATTTTTACTGTGGCACAACTCATTGGGGACAAAACAGACTTCTGCCCATTCGCTTCCGGTCTTCATCTGTTTGCCATTCATTTCTTTGTAAATCGGCTGCCATTCAGAGTCGGGAACTTGAACTACAGCCGTTTTGAACGCCTGGGTAACATTACACCCGATTGCAAATTCAATTCTGCCGAAACGTTCATTTGTGCCGGTTTCACAATACCTTAAAAGATCGTGCTGGTATCCTGCAGTATCTGATCGAAGTTTTACTTTCTTTACATTTTCCGGAAGACAGTTCAAGGCTTCTTTGAAAACCCTCAATTGTTCAAAACCAGCAGGCACATTACCGTCACGAAATTCTGTATGCAGGATAATGCCCTGCTCATGCCACCAGGTATTAAACGGCTGATAGGATTTATATCCTTTATAGCAATAAAAAGCATTCTTTTTACGGGTCTCAGCTAAGGTAGCATCCATATCCAATGTGGCTGTTTTTATCGGATTTGCCGTATTCAAGCAGGCGCACATATCTGTATTTATTTTCACCAGACCATTCAAATGATTATTGGATGCAGGAATAAAAGCCTTTACCTTTGTCTGCTTTCTGATTTTTTCTTGTTCACCGTTATGAAATTTGGATAAATATCTGAAAGCCGCAGATGGTGACGGAACAGAACGTTTTTTCTCCTTACGCCATCTTCGTTCCAGAACTCTGCGCACCTTGCGCTTCAGGCCATGCATTTCAGATTTGCACAGTATCTTACAAAATCCTTCATCTGCCTCCAGTATTTTTAAATCATCTACACACTCACCGCCGGCAAGATTAAGCAGTACCAGTGATAAAACCATCTGGGAATCAGTCCAACCCTGAGAATTTTTTCTTATCTTTAAATGCTTTTCAATGGACTTGGATAATCCAATTACCTTGGCCAGATCAAGATATACAGGCAAGCCTGACAAGGCTGTCATGCCGCTTTGAGTTTTTTCTTCTTCATACTTGAATGGTAATACGCCTTGTGTCATAATATGTTTCACCTCGTTGATGATAGGTTTTTGGTTGCACAAACATTCTATCCGCTTGATTCATCAAGCGCAACGAGG
>JAGLNZ010000354.1 GCA_023139225.1 Desulfobacula sp.
GAAAATGCGATTATACCTTTAAAAAAATAACCTTTAAAAAAAGGATGATATAAACAATGGAAACAACCAGATTAATCATGGTAGCTGTGGGAGGTCAGGGCAATCTTCTGGCATCCAAGGTCTTAGGCGAGGCTGCACTGATTTCAGATGTGCCGGTCAGGATGAGTGAAATACACGGGATGGCTCAGCGGGGTGGTGTTGTTGAGTCGGCTATTGTTTTTGGAGATGCAACAAGTTCCATTATTTCAGATAGTGAGGCGAATATTCTCCTAGGGTTTGAGCCTTCTGAAACCTTAAGAGCCTTAAATAAGTGCAACAAAGACACAAAAGTCATTACCAATACGGCAACCCTGCCACCCTTTACGGTATCCATCGGCAAGGGTGTTTATCCGGACGTTGAAAATATTAAGGACCTGCTCAAAGAGAAATGTGCAAGCCTTGTTGCCATTGATGCAATGAAACTTGCCAGAGAGGCCGGAAGCCCGATGAGTGTGAATATTGTTCTTTTAGGCGCCCTGGTTCAGTCAGGAAGCCTTGGCTTTACAAAAGAAAATGTGATAGAAGCCATTAAAAGAAGGACAAAAAAGTCTTTCCTGGATAAGAATCTCAAAGCCTTTGAACTGGGTTTTAAGGCTGCACAAAGCTATAGCAGCTAGCAGCAGGAGCAAAAAAAATAGGACAGCCAAGGACATTAAGTCAGGTTGATTTTAATAGTCCTTGGCTGATACCTGATTTTTTTTGTGATAAAAAAAAATGACCAAAAAAATAAAAAAAATTCAAGTGGTTAATGGTCCCAATCTAAATATGCTGGGGAAACGGGAACCTGAAATTTATGGTTCTCTTACCCTTGATCAGATCAATGCAGACCTTGCGCAGCAGGCGATGCTGCTGGGGTTGGATCTTAGATTTTTCCAGTCCAACCACGAAGGGGCGATTGTTGATAAAATTCACGAGATTTTTGATGATAAAATTGATGGTATTATTATTAATCCGGGTGCATTCACCCATACCAGCATTGCCCTGAGAGATGCCATGGCTTTTATGTCCTGCCCGATTGTTGAGATTCATCTGTCCAATATTTATAAAAGAGAAGCCTTCCGGCACAAATCAATGCTGGCTGATATCGTTACAGGCCAGATTGCAGGATTTGGCCATTATGGCTATCAAATGGCATTAAATGCCATCGCAAATATGATCAATGAATCCTGATCTTCTTATCTTATGTGCAACACACTTTGAGATATCTCATTTTTTAAGCCTTTGTCCGGGGGATTCAAAAAGAGTAACTAAATCCGGGCTGACAATCATATCCGGTAAAGTTCAGCATAAAACATATGACCTGATGATCACAGGTCCGGGAGTGTTCAATGCTGCCCATGCCTTAACCGTGTATCTTGAGCAATCATCGCCCGCCATGATTTTACAGGCCGGTATTGCCGGTGTTTTCAGGCAAACAGGTTGTAATATTGGTGATGTCGCTATCGCTACCCAAGAACACTATATCCATGCCGGGATTCAAACGGATAGTCTTGAAAATGCGCCACTGCCCTTTGATTTGATTGAGGCCAATCCTTTAAGTCGGAAAGGGGTTTATCTTTTTGAACAAAAAAGGGTTGATCATTACCATGAAATTTTGTCCCAGGCTCTTTCAACACATAAGATCAATATAACTAAAGGCCCTTTTATCACCGTCTCTTCAATTACATCTTCCGCCAAGCGGGCAAAACAACTTTATTTAAGCTTTTCCCCTGTGATGGAAGCCATGGAAGGCGCAGCCTGTGCTCACATAGCAGCACTCTATGACGTCCCCATTATTGAGGTCAGGTCGGCTTCCAATTTTGCTGGTGAAAGGGATAAGTCAAAATGGGACATTGATCTGGCTGCAAAACAACTGGGATTGGCTTGTGCTTGCCTTTAAAATGCAGTCCACAGCCATTTAGTCCCCCATTAGTTTGATGTGTTTACCGTACGTAAGTCTTCATCCATATAGATCATACCTTTTTCCATATCATTTAATTTTTAATATCTCTTTACAGTCAAAATGGATATTGCTATTTATTGATGAAATATTAATAATTTGGTCACATATGCTTTTTTCAAACTTGATTGTTTTTCGGTAAGAACATCAATGGAAGAATTTTAAAGGGAGAATGAATACAAATGAGCCTCAGAAACTTTTTTTTCTTAACAGCCTTGTTTATCGGACTATGCATTAATACATCAACAACATTCGCTGGTTCACCTGAGGAAACTGCTGTCAAGTTTGCCAAAGCTTACTACATGATAGATGCATCAATGGAAGAATACCTTTGCCAAGAGTGCAAAGTGAACGAAGATGAAGAAAAAATAGTTGATCTGTATCTTGAAAAAGCTGAAACTAAAGCGCGGTATAGTGGTCATGTAAAAAGCTTTCTTAAGATGAGCCTGTGTCGGATTGACACCAAAGTTTTACATCAGGATGATTCTTTGGCAAAAGTTCATATTAAGGCCATAAGAACCCGTAATATCAATCCGTTATATAAAATAGTCGGAGCAGTTTTTGATTTGCTCAATGAATATGAAGTTGATGAAATTGTTAATTTAGTAAATGAAGATGGGCAATGGAAAATTGCTTCCGGAGCATTTGATCTTTCGATGTAAATAATATTGGCCATTTGTGTATTACCCTGCATGACGCTCGATGAGTTGTTTACTCATTATGCGTTATTCGATATATTAAAGTATGCTTTTTATTGATTCACATTGCCATCTGCATGATTCAAGGATAATTTCAGATATTCCAGGGATAGAGGATCGGGCGAAAATAGCAAATGTCCAATACATGGTGTCCTGTGCCACCATGGAAGAAAATTTTGAGTTAACGGCGCAATTATCAAATAAGTTTGATTCCATTCTTCCCTGTTTCGGGATTCATCCCTGGTTTGCAGACCGCATATCCGGACAATGGAAGGAAAAACTGGAACATTATCTTTTGGCCGGTCCATCCGGTATTGGTGAGACCGGGCTTGATTTTACCAATAAAACTTGCGACCGGGATATGCAGATCAAGGTGTTTGAGCATCATCTCATGCTGGCAAGACAATTGGAACGCCCCATAAATATCCATATCAGGAATGCATGGGATACCTTTATCCACATTTTAAAAAAAACGGGGAAATTAAAAGTTCCCGGGTTAATACACTCTTATTCCGGGTCAGCAGATATGGTTCCAATTTTTGAAAATAATGGTCTGTATATTTCTTTTTCAGGGTCAGTGACAAATCCTAAGGCCAAAAAAGTAGTGAATGCGTTGAAAAGGGTTTCTAAAGAGAAGTTTGTTTTGGAAACAGATACGCCCGACATCTATCCATATTTGCCGGAGCCCAGGGATACCCGTTTGAATGAACCCAAAAATTTACCGGCTATTGCACAGATTGCATCAACCAGGATCGGCATGGACGTTGAAGAATTTTCAAGGCATGCCTATGACAATAGTTTGACCGTGTTTGATTCCATATTGCAGGGTAAAAAGGACAGGTGATGGGGCGGTTAATAGATCAATTTGCAAGGACTATGCAGCTTCTCGGCGCAAAGAATATGGAAAAAATAGAAAATGCGACCATAGCGGTTTTTGGTCTTGGTGCTGTGGGATCTTTTGCAACAGAAGCCCTGGCCCGTACAGGCGTAGGCAATTTGCGCCTCATTGATTTTGATAAGGTGGATGCATCAAATATCAATAGGCAGCTGTTTGCATTAAATTCTACCATTGGCAGGGAAAAAGCCAGGCTTGCCTATGAACGG
>JAGLNZ010000355.1 GCA_023139225.1 Desulfobacula sp.
CGCAAAGCCTGATGCACAACCGGGAGAATCTAGAAGAAAAAGTGGCTAAGGCAACAAAGGATCTTGCCCTTGCCAACCATGAACTTCTAAAACTTGATCAACTCAAATCAGACTTCCTTGCCAATATGTCCCATGAACTTCGAACCCCTTTAACCGCCGTTAAAGGCAGTATCAATTATCTTGAAAGAACATTGACTGATCCGGAGCAGCTTGAATTTATCGAGATCATTGAAAAAAATATTTCAAGGCTCACCCGGCTGATTGCAAACCTTTTTGACTTTACCAAGCTTGAAGCAGGAACAATCGACTGGGAATTTGAACAACAAGACATTTCACAGCTTGTCAAAGAGGTAATTGATATCACAAGCCCCCTGGCTCTGGCAAAAAAAATTACAATTTTGCAGAATTGCCCTGAACATCTTTATGCCGTTATAGACCTTGAGCGAATGGAGCAGGTCCTTGTCAATCTTCTGGATAATGCCATAAAATTTTCAAAAAAAGGCGCCCGGATTGAAGTACAGGTTAAAGCCCAAAACAATGATATTCAAATATCCATTAAAGATCAGGGCCCCGGAATTCCAAAGGAAAATCTTAAAACTATTTTTCAAAAATTTTACACTGCCACAACCCGGTCAGACATAAAGAACCAGGGCGCAGGCATGGGGCTTGCCATATCCAAAGCCATTATCACTGCCCATAACGGCAGTATCAGTGTTCAAAGCCAAAAAGGATCTTCCAGCACATTTTTCATTACACTGCCACAGGATAACAGGAATATCACATGACCACACCCGGCAAAACCATTTTAATCATTGACGATGACAAAGATATTGTTCAAACCATTAAAGGCAATTTAACCCTTGACGGATATGAGGTTATCTTTTCATATCTTGGCCGTGAGGGCATTGAAATGGCTAAAACAAGTCAGCCGAACCTGATTCTGCTTGATCTGAACCTGCCGGATATGGACGGCATCTCTATTTGTGAAATTTTAAGAAAATCCTTTGATTTTCCCATCATCATGCTCACGGCAAGGGACACGTTGTCGGATAAAGTTTTGGGACTTAAAAGCGGTGCAGATGATTATATTGTCAAACCCTTTGAATACCTGGAACTTTCAGCCAGAATTACAGCAATTTTCAACCGAATTGACAGATCACTGGTAAAAGAAAAGCAAGAATTCAGACACCTTGAAATAAACTATAAAAAAAGACTGATTTCCATCAAAGGAAAGAATGTCAAACTGACAAAGACAGAATTTCAACTTTTAGAGCTTTTTGTCTCTCACCCCGATAAGACCCTTTCAAGAAATTTTATAGAAAAACAGATCTGGTGGGATTCACAGCTCTATTCCCACAGCAGGGCACTGGATGTCCATATCCAGCGATTAAGAAAAAAAATTGAACAAAACCCTGAAACCCCGGACTTGATTGTTACAATTACGGGGGTTGGATATAAGTTCAACAGCCGGTAAAAAAAACAATATCATTATGGTAATAAACATGGAAATGCTGACAGGTTTTTTACCATAAAGAACATTAAAAAAAACTTTATAACGGCCTGGTTTTTTCCTTAAGCCAGGATGTCACATCCTGATTCAGATTGGGCGACAGCTTTTCATATACCATGGCATGGTAGGCATTGATCCAGTCTTTTTCCTCTTTAGACAGCATTCTTCTGTCAATCAAGGTTCTTTCAAAATGACAATATGTCATGTTCTCAAATTTCATGAATGTCCCAAACTCATTTTCAAACGCCTGATCCACAAGAATCATATTTTCCAGCCTTATGCCGTAAGCTCCCTGTCTGTAAACACCCGGCTCATCGGTCAGAACCATGCCCTTTTCAAGTTTGATATCAACGGGATGGGGGCTTATTCTTGCCGGGCCTTCATGAACACATAGAAAGAATCCCACGCCATGGCCTGTGCCATGGCCGAAATCCATTCCCTGATTCCATAAATACTGCCTTGAAAGGGTGTCAATCTGAAAGCCTTTGGTGCCTTTGGGAAAAAGGATGGTTGCCACACAAATATGGCCTTTAAGCACTAAGGTATAATCTGTTATTTCCTGTTTTAAAGGCTCTCCCCGGCAAATGGTTCGGGTAATATCGGTAGTGCCGGTAAGATAATTGCCGCCTGAATCCGTCAAAAACATACCGTTGCTGCCAATGACCACATCTGTTTCTTTGGTGGCAGAATAATGACACATGGCCGAATGATCCTGATAGGCCATTATCGGATCAAAACTGTTATCAACAAACAAGTCCTGCTCTTTTCGAAACCCATAAAGCTTATCAGCAACAGAAATTTCAGTAATCTGCACATCTTCATTCTGGTTCTCAAGCCAGAAAAGAAAATTGACAATGGCCACACCGTCTTTTACAGCCGTCTGTCTCAAATGGGCGATCTCAATATCATTTTTTATGGCTTTTAGTGCAATGGCAGGATTGGGTTTTTCAACAATTTTACATTTCTTATTAATGGACTGAAACAATCTGTAATTGGTATTTTCAGGATCAATTAGAATCGTATTATTATCCTGAATTTGCGACAGCACAGTGAATATATTTTCATATTCATCAATGTCTATGCCATCTTGGTTCAACTCTCTGGCAAGCTTATTATTCACTTTTCCATCGCTTGTAAACAAAAAAACCTTTTTGGGGGCAATCAACACAAATGCAATATTAACCGGATTTGTATGAACGTCTTTTCCCCGAAGATTCAAGGTCCATGCAATATCATCAAGGGTTGCCATTAAATGGTATGATGCATCCAAAGCATCCATCTGTTTACGAATCTGCTTAATTTTATCAATTCTGCTTTTCCCGGCGTATTTTTCTGACAGGGAGAAGGCTTTTGATTCAGGTCTTTTAGGTCGCTCTTTCCAGAGCCCCTTGATAAAATCAATATCTGTGTCCAGTAAAAGCCCTTTGGCTTTAAATTTCGTTTCATACTTTATCACATTGGCCTTGCTGAACACATTCCCATCCACACCGATGGTATCCCCTGGCTTCAGAGAATTAATCAGCCACTCCTGCAGGGTTGAAACATCGGGTTCTCCCATTTTATACAATTTGAACCAAGAGCCTGCGACCTGATCTTCAGCCTGGATATAGTATCTGAAATCCGTCCATAAAATGGCGTGTTCGCGGGTGACAACCGCTGTTCCGGCAGAGCCGGAAAACCCTGTGAGCCACTTTCTTGCCTGCCAGTGTTCGGCAACATATTCACTTTGGTGGGGATCATCACTTGGAATAATGACGGCAGCGATATTGCCATCTTCCATTAATTGCCTGATATGATCAATTTTCTCATTTATATTCATAGTTCAACCTTGTCGCTTGTCCCTATACTGGATGCCGTGTTTTAAGTTACTCAATAACAAACTTATTAATCAAACTATCAAGCTTATCTGTCTGCTGATGCATTTTTTCTGCGTCTGAATTTATGTTACTGCAGTTTTCAGACATTCTGGTGCTTGCTTTGTTCACTTTTTTCATATCCTCGGAAATATCCGTTGTCAGATTATCAAACTGTGAAATACTCATATTCACATCGCTGATGCCTCCGGCAACCGTTGTGGTATTGTCTGCAATTTCCTTTGTGGTGGCCGATTGTTCTTCAATTGCAGAGGCGATCTCATTGACCACTTCATTCATATCTCTAAATGCCTTGGAGATGCTTGTCATTTCATCTACAGTAATATTTGTTGAATTCCTGATATTGTCAATTTTACCTTTTATATCCTTTGTTGCAGCCGCTGTCTGCCGTGCCAGTTCCTTTATTTCTCCTGCAACAACGGCAAATCCTTTCCCGGCTTCACCAGCCCTTGCAGCTTCTATGGTTGCATTGAGTGCTAAAAGATTTGTCTGCTCCGAAATTTCATTAATTGACTCTGTAAATGTGTCTATCTGTTTTGCATCCTTCCCAAGCTGGTTGACATGCAAAGATGCTTCTTCAATTTTCTGACCGGTTTCAACACTCATGACCCTTGCAGTTTCAGCATTTTTTGCGATTTCATTGATCGTGGCCGTCATTTCTTCTGTTGAAGACGCAACGATATCGAGGTTATCAGAAGCCTTGCCCACCACTTCGGAAATGGATGAAATACTTGAACTCATCTGGGTTGTTGAAGCTGTGACAGTTTCCGTGACATTTGACATATTATCGGAATTATCAGATATCTGTGCGGATTGTTCTTTGGTTACATTTGCAAATTGAGACAAAGCCTGTGAACTCTTTGAAATATCTGAAATCATGACCTGCAGTTTTTCTATAAAAATATTAAACCATTGAGACAATTCTCCGATCTCATCTTTTGATTTGATATCAATTCTCTTGGTCAGATCACCCTCGCCCTGAGCAACGTCCTTTAGGCTTTCAGTTACTTTGATAATGGATTTTACAATTGTTCCTGACACAAAAAGAGCCACGGGAATGATCAAAACAATGCAGCACAAGTATACAATGACAAGAACATAAACAACCTGCATTGTTTTATTTATAATTGTTTCAGTGGAATTGAGGGCCGTTATGGCACCGGTGTACTTTCCTTTGGAATAGACCGGCAAAATGCCCTGGAGATATTTCTTATCACCAATGTTAATTATATTTAATACGGCATTCTGTTGTTTGAATTTCCAGGATGTATCAACGCTGTCCTCAAAACCGTCTTTCTCAATAACTTTATACTCTGCAAGATCTCCTGCAGACAATTTATCTCCTGCAAAAATATTAATATTCATTCCGGTCAATTCTGCCATATGACTGATAAATGTCTTCCCTAAATTTTTAGACAATACAACAAAACCGAAAAGTCTGGGCTCCATCTTTTCTGTTTTTTTATTATAGTCATCAACCAGTACAGGGACTGTAATATTCAGGGATAACAAGTTGTTGGATTTTACGATGGATTTTGTGACATCAGTGGAAGAAAGATCCTTTCTTACCACCTTATTTTCAAGATCATCCACTTTTTTACCTGTCTGCCATTTACTTTTCTTTAAATCAGCATTGTCATTTAAAAAAACATAATTAAATGCTTTTTCAGGATTTATATAATAGTACCCGACAAGCCTTGAACCATTTGCCTTTTTTTCGGAAAATGCAATTATTTCCCCTTTGGCATCATATATTGCCATTTTGTTTATTTCATTGGCGGAAGATGTGGCAAAGACTGCATTGGCAAGATCCAAAAATGAAGTCTCGGTCATACCAAGGTCATATTTCTCCTTAAATTCAACAATAAATTTAACATTTTCACCAACCTTGAATACCCCGTTCATTTGATCCGTCTTTTTTAAAAGGTCGTCCTGGATCTGGAAAATCTTATTTTTAATATTATTGACTGCACCAACAATATTGGCATCTGTTGTATCCACATTTTGCTGGTAAATCACATAGGACACCACTATGGATGAAACCACCATAACACTTGCGACAACCAATACAATGACGCTTAAAATCTTTTGTTTCAATTTAAAAGATATAAAATTCATGGCTCACCTTAATTTTTTAAATTATCGAGTAAAATTGTATTCCCCTTCACCACACATTTCAAGGCATACTATATTTTCATTTTTTCATATAAATAATTTAAAACACATTCAAACAAAAAGGTCAAACCATTACATAACTGGATATTTGCCATAAGGCTTAAATTTTTTAATAATTTACACCAACCCGTTCCAATCCAGGTT
>JAGLNZ010000356.1 GCA_023139225.1 Desulfobacula sp.
CCACTGGAAGGAGCGGATGAGTGATGACGGGTATAAAGGCCGAAGGGGACTTCCCCTCCATACCCTTGGCAAGGTAGTCAAAGCCGGCCTTGAGGCTTACAAAATCCCCTGTCAATCCGTTGAAACCGTTCAGACGACAGGTGATCCTGTAAGATCAAAAGAGATCAAACAATTGCTGCGCAACAGACTTGAACAATTTGAAACAAAGGGCAATTGTCTGATTATTTCACATTTTGACCAGGGAAGTTTCATCCCGGAATTCCACATCCCCCATATTTCTCCCGTGGGCGGGTTTGATCCGGTGTCAGGCAAAGTGACACTTCTTGATGTTGATTCAACCCAGACCTGTCCCTATCAAGTTTCCTTTGATACCTTCTATAAAGGATTGTCATACAATTACAATTTTATGTTCCGGAAGTTCGGATATGGTGAGGGCGGGTATATTTTTATCCTGCTATAGTCTGTCTTTTATTTAAAAATGCGTTGATTTGATTGGTTTGACACTGATATTTTTTTTATTTATGATGCTATTCTTTGGATACCGGTTGAATTTTAAATCATACAATAAAGGTAATTTTTCAAACAAATGAAGAATCATCATCCAAATGAAGAATATATTTCTAGAATAAACAGGGTGATTGACTATATTCAGAAAAATCTCAGTGAGCATCTGGAACTTGATACTTTGGCTGATGTCGCCAATTTTTCAAGATACCATTTCCATAGAATTTTCAGAACGCTGATGACTGAAACCCTGAATCAATATATCCAAAGATTAAGAATTGAAAAAGCTGCGTTTCAACTATATCACAATAAGAAAAAAACAATTACTGAGATTGCACTTGACTGTGGGTTTTCCGGGTCATCTTCATTTGCAAGGGTTTTTAAAAAAGCATATAAAATGTCTGCCAGTGAATGGCGTTCAGGAAAATTTGGAAAAAGCAAGATCGGTCAAACAAAGAGCAATAATCGAAAACAAGTCAGCAATAACTATAAAGCATTAGGTGTTTCTGAAATGTATATTGATCCCGTGTCTAACAATTTAACATGGAGGATTGAAATGAACAATCAAGACCAAATTAATGCGAAAGTAAAACTCATGCCTGCAATGACAGTTGCCTATGTTCGTCATGTCGGCAATTACAAAGGGAATCAAGAGCTTTTCAGTAAACTTATGGGAAAGCTGATGAAATGGGCAGGACCACGGGGTGTGCTCCAGGAAAAAAACATGCAGATACTTTCTGTTTATTACGATGACCCTGAAATAACGGATGATGATAAACTTAAGCTGGATGTCTGTGTCACCATCCCGAAAAATTTTGAGGTGGATGGTGAAATCGGAAAAATGACAATCTTGGAGGGTAAATATGTTGTTGCCCGTTTTGAGTTAAATCCTGAAGAATACGGCGATGCATGGGACATGCTCTATAAAGACTGGTTGCCTGAAAGTGGATTTCAACCTGATGATAAGCCCTGTTATGAGCTTTATCTCAATGATCCGAAACAACATCCTGAAGGGAAGCATATCGTGGATATCTGCATTCCGGTAATACCACTATAATATATTTTTTAGGGATACTGCTTATTTCAGAGTATTCCTTTTTAAAAAATCTGCTGTTGTCAATTTTTGCCTTTCCTAAGCTAATCAGGACAGATAAAATTTATTTTTACCATGCCTAATCTGAGGTGAGAATACTTGTAAAAATCTGTGAAAATCGCTTCCAGATAATACCCATAATTACTATTATCTATTTTTGGATATTTTATTTTTAATGTTTTTACCACATCAAAGTAGTTTTTTATTTTTGTAACGCTTTTCAACAGGGCCATTTGCTGAATTTCCTTAGTATAATCCTTATTATACATGGGGCGGCGTTTGAGTTTCAAATGTATTGAACCTTTGCCCTTACCGTCGTAGCAGCGCATTTCCAATGATGTTATAGTCACATTTTCAGGAAGACTGACAGGAACAAAAAAATTGTGGGGCTTACCTTCCCGGGCACCGGTGCAGCCCGTGAGATCATCCTTGTTAAATGCATAACCCCTGCTATGTGAAGAAGAGATAAAGCTGATCCCTGGTATAATAAGACTTTTGGACCGGGTTTTCTTAATCCGGGGTTCTTTTTTTTGAAATGTTTTATTTTTGGATGTTATAGTAGTGCCCGCAACTGCCCATGGGTTTAAACTTTTAGAGGTTTCTGAATTTGCCGGGATATTTTCACAAAACATAAATAGTATCAAAACAGATAAAATACCTGTGAAAATGTTTTTCATTACATCTCTCCTCTTTCCATTATTATCACAATTAAAAAAGTTTTCGGTTTTGTGTAAAATTTTTTTGAAACTATCTTTCAGATTCATTTTTCCCCCTATGCAGGTAGGATTAGGATAGGAACTTGTTTTTTGTCAAGAAAAGTTTGAAAAAGTAGTCGAAACTGCCGGGAAATATCTTTCAAGGCATTAGGCTGCATTTCACTTAAAAAACGTTGATTTTCTAATAGTTTCTATATAGTTTGATATT
>JAGLNZ010000357.1 GCA_023139225.1 Desulfobacula sp.
CGAGCAGGTAAAACTCGTATTGATAATACTGTTGATTACAATATCAACTCCCGGTTTTATTTCATTTTTTTCATTGAGAATGGCAAGTCTTGCGCTCACTCCAGTTCCGGTGGGGCTTCTGTCAACTTCGCCCTCGGCAAAGATACAGCAGTGCCTTGAATGGATATTCTCAAGGTCAGGATAATCCACAAAGATGGTCCCGTATAAAAAGCTTAAGTCTTTTTCAAATGGATGAACAATTTTTTTTGAAGCCATGATGGCATTTTTAATCATCCGGCCTTTTTCCACGAGCTTTGAAAAATAGTGTGGTGTGCATTTAAGCCCAAGATCCCGGGCATTGACAAATGCATAGAACGCACCGCCAAATCCCAGGTCATAGGTAACCTTTCCAAGTTTTGGGACATCAACAACCGCATCCAGTTTTGGTGCAAAAGAGGGCACGTTTTCAAAGGTTACCGACTCAACCCGATCACCGCGCATATTGGGTTTTGCCGTCACAAGCCCCGCAGGTGTATCAATCCTGATCTTCTGATCCAAAGTTTTGATCTTAACAAAACCCGTCTCAACCGCAACAGTCGTTATGGCAATAATGCCATGCCCGCACATGGTGGAAAATCCTTCATTATGAATAAAGAGAATTCCGAAATCCGCATCTTTTGTTACAGGTTCCGTGATAATACACCCGTACATGTCAGCGTGGCCCCTGGGTTCAAACATAAGGATTTTCCTGATGTGATCCAAATGTTTTTTTGCATATTTTCTTTTTTCAAGAATTGTATCACCGACTACGGCCGGAATCCCTGAAGTGATGATCCTGAAAGGTTCACCGGCAGTGTGGGCGTCAATGGTTTTTATTTTTATATATTTTTTCTGCGGTATAAAGTTTTCCATCTTTGTGATTTCCATGCTGTTTATCAAGTGTTCAACATTATACTTTAAAGGCTGTATAACATGGTTGAATGATGGTATTCAATGTCTGGTTTTCTTTTTAACTGCAAGGGCGACCCATTCATCTGAATATTCTTCATGGATGACACAAAGATGATTGGCCTTAAGCGCTGCCAATACATCGTTTTGCCGCTCTTTGATAATGCCTGAGAGGATGGTTGTGGTATCCGGTGTCATTCTCATTGATATCCGGGGCAGAATATCGACAATGACCTGAGCAATAATATTGGCGGCAATAAAATCATATGAAGTCTTGTCAGTTTTATCCAGTGTTGTACATAAAAGATTAAACATACCGGGTTTTATTTCATTTTTGACAAGATTTTTTCGGGCTACTTTTATAGCGACCTCGTCATTATCAATGCCCGTGATGTGCCGGGCACCAAGTCTGGCAGCCGTAATCATTAAAATCCCGGAACCGGTTCCAACATCAAGGAATGTTGAACCAGGCTTGATATATGTTTCAATCAGCTTTATGCACATGGCCGTTGTCGGATGGGTGCCGGTGCCAAATGCCATCCCGGGGTCAAGACGAATAACGATCTCGTCTTTTTTTGCATCATGATCTTTCCATTCGGGTTTTATGGTTATTTTGTCTGTAACCTTTGTTACTTCAAAATATTCTTTCCAGGATTCGGACCAGTCTTTTTCATCAACAAGTTCGGTTTTGATATCAATTTGAATATCCAAATCTGCCAGGTTTGAGGCTTTTTGTTTTATTTTTTCAAGTATGATGTCAGACGAATCAAGCAGGGGCAGAAAACCGGTAATCGAGTTGATTTCAGGCTTTGGAAGCGTGTTGGTGCCAAAGCCTTCATCAGGTTCATCCAGGGGGATATCACACACGACTCCTTTAAGGTTAAAGGAAAAGAAAATGTCACAGATCAGTTCTTCGGCCAAAATCAAATTTTCAGCATCAAATTGGACAATGACTTTTTTGAATTTCATGGCTGCTAACTCTTTCTTGTGTTTTTATTAAAAAAAGATTATTTTTCAAGGTAAAATAATATTAGAATAAATACAAATGCTTTCAAAAAACAGTTTACAAAAAAAATTATTTATCTCGATTTTTATCATTATGTCCATCATGATCATTCTGGTCACTATATTGGTGACGGTTTTTTTGGGGCAAGGCTTAAAAGAACACTTGAATTTTCTTATCCCCGGCATGCTGGGCACAGGCTTTTTTGTGCTGATTATGACATTGGGATTGATCTTTTGGGTAGTTGAAAAAAGCCTGAAACCCCTGGACAGTCTTCTTATACAATTGTCGAGCCTGCATAATGCCAATAAAGGCAGTGCCCTGAGAAAAAATCTTGCCAAAATTCATTTGGATAAAAATGATTCTGACATAGAAGAGATTCAAAAATTAAAACAGGCGTTTTCAAAAATAAGAGATCTGTTTATTTTAAATTGGGATCAGCTTGAAAATCATAGAAACAATCTTGAAAAAACGGTTGATGAAAGAACCCGTGAACTCAACGGATTAATTAAAAAACTGGGCCAGCAGATCGAAGAGAGAAAAGAGATTGAAACGCGGCTTTTAAATGTACAGAAACTCGAAGCCATTGGCACGCTTGCCGGTGGTATTGCCCATGAGTTTAATAATCTTTTTATGGCCATTACAGGGTATGCTTCCCTGATTCAAAAGCAATCCGAGCCAGGGCATCCAAACGCAGTAAAAGCTGAAAAGATAAGGAATCTGGTTGATAACGGATCACAGTCTATCAAACAGCTGCTCGGGTTTGCAAGAAGTGGTAAATATGATCCTGGTCCATTAAATATAAATGAAATTTTAAGGGTGAATCTGGAGATGTTTAAGCGGTCCCGTAAGGATTTGGAAATTGTTGTCAGGTATACTCAGGAAATTTGGAACATTTATGCAGATCGGTCTCAAATGGAACATACTGTTATGAATCTTTTATTAAATGCTTCGGAAGCAATGCCGGACAATGGTCGAATTATCATAGAAACTAATAATATTGTGCTTGAGAAAAAAAAGGTACGCATGGATAAAGTTGTGTCCGGCAGATTTGTCCATTTTTCAATCCGGGATGAAGGCAAAGGAATTGAAAATAAATATATCCAACGCGTTTTTGATCCGTTTTTTACAACAAAACCGATCAGCGCAGGCACAGGACTTGGCCTGGCTTCTGTTTACGGTATCGTTGATAACCATGACGGGTTTACAACCGTGGAAAGTACGGTTGGCAAAGGGACCATGTTCAGCGTCTTTCTTCCCGCCACAAAAAAAGAAACCAGATAAAAAATGATCAATCCATATCATAACCTTTATATTTACTATTTAGACGGGGTCCCCCAGGTTAACAGTACAGTTCAAGGCAATGAAGCCTTTCTTGGAACATGGGTGGAAGAAGAAGTTTCTTTTCTTTTCTTTTCTTGTTTCTCAGACGATATAGTTGAAGAGATTCTTGAAAAAAATAAAGGCATCAGCCTGATTGAAAAATATGAAATGACAGGTGAACAATGGCATGGAGATAAGATCGAACCTTATTATGTGAATGATCTTTGCATTTACCCGCCATGGAACAAGCCCAATGGGAATGATGAAACTATAAATGATGAAACCATAAAGGAAATCCTGCTTGATCCGGGAGTGGTGTTTGGGACCGGCAGACACCAGACAACAGAAGACTGTCTTTATCTAATCCATCGATTGTTCAGTAAGCACAGGATACAATCCGTTCTTGATATTGGTACGGGAACCGGGCTTTTATCCCTTGGAGCTGCTGCACTGGGCTGCAAACAGGTGATGGCCTGTGATTTCAATCATCTGGCCATTCAAACAACCCTGAACAATATTCGGCTCAATGGATTTGAAGACACGATTCTTGCCTTCCAGGCAAAAGGGGAAGAGATAATGTCCATTCCCTGTGACCTTTTGGTTGCTAATATTCATTATGATGTCATGCAGCATATGATTGAAAGCCCGTTTCTTCTGGAGAAAAAATGGTTTATCCTGTCCGGGCTTTTAAATTCCGAAGCTAAAAAAGTATTGGCATCATTGTCCAAAAAAAATGTCCACATCATTGAAAGGCGATGCCCGGACGGGATCTGGAACACCATCCTCGGGAAAACCTTAGAATAAAATTATACAGGTATTGTGAAATTCAAACTTTTTACAAAATTATTTTAAAAAATAATGATAAGACAGAATTAATTTGTATTGCACTATAATACCTGTAAGTATATTCTATAATTCTTGAATCCGATTGTCATAAAAGATCTTGCCCAGAAACTACATAAAGTGCTGGATAAAAAATGCCAAGTCAACACAATAAAAAAATGGAACCGGCAAATCGATTAAACACCGCCGGATCCCTTATAAAAAAATTCACAAAAATGAAAACCATTCCGGCAATTGCAACCCGTCTTATCAGTATGCTGGAAGATGATGACAGCACTTTTCAGGAATTTGAAGAAGTGATTAAAATTGATCCGACTCTGGTCTTGAGGGTCTTAAGACTTGTAAACAGTTCTTATTATGCATTGCGGACAAAAATCACGAGTATTTCTGAGGCAGTTGCTTTTATAGGAATTGACAATTTGAGGAATTTGATCGTTCTTGATGCACTTAAACATTTATTTTCAAAAAATTCCCAGACGAGAATTTTTTCAAGAAACCGATTATGGCTTCATTGTGCTGCTGTCAGTATCTGCTGCCAGATGATTGCAGAAAGAATGTTTGCACAAAAAGGGGAAGATGCTTTTTTATGCGGGATTCTTCATGACTTTGGGCTGATAGTTGAAGATCAGGTCGTACCGTACAAGTTTCAGGATTTTTGCCATACATATATCCCTGAAAAGCATTTAATTACCGATCATGAATTTTCGATAATGGGTACAGATCATCAAACTATTGGCTATCTGTTAACTAAGGATTGGGGGCTGTCCCGTGAAATCGGGCAGGGAATCAAGCTGCATCATAAAAGTCTTGATAAAGTGGACCCCAAAAGCCTTTCCGGCATATTGCAGATTGCAGAATATCTGATTTTCCGATTAAAGCTTTTTGCATTTCCTGAAGTAAAGGCAAGTCTGTCTCCTCCCTTGCTGATTCATATGAAAGACAATATCAGGGAATACAGAGCCATTGTAGATGATCTGCCTGATGAGATCCAAAGGGCACAAGAGATCTACGCTATGGAGAAAGATTAAAACAATGGATATTTTTGATGATATTGTATCGGGATATGATAGCGAAGCAAATCATCAGTTTCTTTGTCTGCTGGAAAAATATCTGCCGCAACACGCTTTTGAAATTATTTCAAGCAATGGCCAGCGAATCTTCCTGCATCAAAAGATAAGCATTGATAAAAATCTTGAAAAAATATTGTGGGAAAAAGCAGAACTATCAGTGGATTCCATTTGTATAGCAGATAAAGATAACTTGCCTGTTTATTCGCTGTACTTAAATAAAATGCAAAGTCTGCTGGTTTGCATTTTACCAAAAGTATTTGATACTGCCACCGGGCAAAAAATGATAACAACTATTGTAAAGCTCTGTGTTGAACTGTTTTATAAAGACAGATTTCTAGTTGAAGAGAAAGAACTGCTTTTGGTCCATAAAAAACAACGGGACAGGAAAATACAGGTCCTGGAAAAAAAATATGAAGAGATTTTAATTGAAAATCAGGAGCAGAGTGCCGAATATTCAAAATTATTGCATTCTGAAATCCAGCGACAGACTGGTGAATTAAAAAAATCCAACAAAGCGCTTATCCGTGCAAAAGAAAAGGCAGAGGCTGCCAATATCGCCAAAGACCAGTTCCTTGCCAATATGAGTCATGAAATTCGTACCCCCATGAATTCTGTTATAGGGTTTTTAGAATTAATACTTGAAGATCAGTCTATTAAAAATAATATTCACCAGCAACTATCAATTGCCCATAACTCTGCGCAGCAACTATTGTCCTTAATTAACGATATTCTTGATGTAAGTAAATTGGGGAGTGGGAAAATAATTTTGGAAAACAAGCCTTTTAAATTGCTTGAGTTGATTAATAAAGCGTTTGAGACCATGGAGATAAGGGCGCATAAAAAGGGCCTGTCCCTTGACTATGACATTCATCCATCAATATCGGGATTATTTTCAGGAGACGCCTTTCGTATCAACCAGGTCATGATCAATCTTATAGGCAACGCCATCAAGTTCACCCGGCAGGGCAGTGTGATTCTGAAGGTAATACCCGGTGAAAAGAAAGGGCAATTTCATTTCATGATTAAAGATACGGGAATCGGAATTTGTGCTGACCGTTTAAATAAAATTTTTGATCCATTTGCCCAGGCAGATACTTCTACTACACGAAAATATGGAGGCACAGGCCTTGGGACAACAATTTCAAAACAGATTGTTGAACTTATGGGAGGACGAATCTGGGCAGAAAGTGAGGAAGGAAAAGGAAGCATATTTCATTTTATCATAAGCCTTGATTCGGTTGATGATGACATGGTTGAAGAGGCTGACCCGGTCACGGAGACAGGCAGCGCATTATCTAAATTTAATCGCTGTTTTCAAATACTGCTGGCAGAGGATATTGATGCAAATGCTGTTTTAGTCAAAACACGGTT
>JAGLNZ010000358.1 GCA_023139225.1 Desulfobacula sp.
ATATCATTAATGGTTACAAGAAGCACTTCCTCGTCCGAATATCTGGATATAGACACCCACATGTCAACATAGATGTAACTGTCATTTTGAATATAATGCTTTACCTTGCTTATCTCCCGGCCCGATTTCATCTTTTTGACGAGTTCTATTTTTTCTGTTTTAACAAAAAAATCGGAAAATAATTTCTTTAATAAAATCTTTCGGGAATACCCGTAAACTTCAACTGCCTTAATATTACAGTCAAGTATCTCACATGTTTTATTATCCACCACAAACACGGGATTTGAAATATTATTGAATATGGCATGATACTTTTCCTCCGACCGCTGCAATTCCCTTTCAAGCCTGCGCCTTAGAGTAACATCAACACTCATCTCCATGGCTGCAACCACGTTTCCTTCAGCATCCATCACAGGGGAAGTAATAAACATCCAATAATTTTTTTCTCCATTCTTTCCCATCCCTTCGGCTTCACCGTAATGGGATTTTCCATCAACAAAGGTCTTTTCAACCGGGCAGTCAAAACATTTTTCATCCAGACCTTTGTAAGCATCATAACAATGGGATCCTGGTTTTGGATCAAATCTGTCTTTAAATACCTTATTCCATCTTAACAACCTGTAGTCTTTGGCCTGGACCGTAATCATGCAGGGAGCCGTTTCAAAAAGTGCCTGGTATTCATTCCTCTGCTTTCTCAACTCTGCCTGGTCCAGACCAATCTGGGTTCCCATCTTTTTTATGGCTGTACCAAGAAGTCCGATTTCATAATCGTTTCCAATATCAATCTTCTCATTGTAATTACCTTCTGCAATCTTCCGGGTCCCATCAATCAGCTTAATGATCGGCTTTTTGACAAAAAATAAAATAGAAAGAAAAATAATCACTGAAGTGATTAAAATGGTGGAAAGAGCAAGCTTTATAATCCCTTTTTCAATTTTCAATATCTCACGGTCTGTCTGCTCAAGGGAGACGACCACATCAAGTGATCCCAGTATTGTTTGATGCTCAGGATGGAAATGGCACTCAGTGGCACAGCCGGGCTCGTTGCAGATAGGTTGGGCCATTCCTAAAAGCCTGTAGCCTTTTTCGGATCGAAAAAACCGGGTTCTTTGCTGCAAGTTGATCCGGATCGGCGGCGGCTCCTGTTTGTGACAGATATCACAGGCCACTTCCTTGATATCAACAATTTTATCAATCTCTTGCTTTTGATTGGTGAATTTTATCTGACCCTCTTTATTGTATATCCTGATAGTTTCTATTTCCGGCTGGGTGGCAATATTATTAATAATTTGTGTAATATCATCCCTGGAATTGAGCATCATGGCATAATGAGTGCCAAGCTTTATGGAGCTTGTCAGCCTGTCTGTATTGGCAATCACGTTTTTCATAATCTGGGTTTTAATATTATTAATATTAAAGTAAGTCCAGGCAGATATGGAAAGGCTAACCGTCAACCCGACAGTAATAATCAGCTTTGAGACAAGGCTGTGTTTGAGATATTTAATAAAATCATTCATATTGCCTTTTGAGTCAATGCCCCTGTATTTGAAAGATTTAAATCCATTCTGACATCGTTTTGACTTTTTCCCATGGCAAGTCCTAAAAATTGCGGAAGGAAAAGAATGGGTATTTCTAGATCAATACCTTGTTTTTGCGATATCTTTTTCTGGCTGCTTTCAAGGTTCATCTGGCACATGGGACATACCGTTAAAATGGCATCCGCTCCTTTTGCAGACTTTAAAATTCTTCCCACAAGCGCCATGCCGGCTTCCGGTTTTGTGCTGGTATTGGATGCGCCGCAGCACTGCCCCCCCATATCCCATTCAAAAACCCGGGCTCCTGTTGCCTGTATCAAGGCATCCATGGAATGAGGATCTTCGGGATCATCGAAAACACTAAAGGGCCGCAGACACTGACACCCATAATAGGGTGCGATGGTAAGGTCTGACATTCTATTTTGAGATATCTCTTTAATTTGCTCGATATCCACATCATTTGACAGAACATCCAAAAGGTGTCTGACGGTCACATCCCCCTTTAAAACAAGATCTTCTTGAGCAAGCGCAGCATTAATTTTTCCTAAAAGATTCTTGTCCTTTTTTATGGCCTCTTCGGTCTTTTTAAGATTCAAATAGCAGGCACTGCAAGGTACAAGGATCTGTTTTGAATCATTCATTTTCTCTGCAAGGGCAAGATTTCTTGCCGGAAGCACATAGGATAACAGCAGGGCTTGAGACTCGGCTGCAGTGGCCCCGCAGCAGGTCCAGTCCTCAATCTCCATAAGCTGACTGCCTAAAGCTTCCAATAATACTTTTGTAGAAATATTATATTCAATAGAAGTACCTTCCAATGAACAGCCCGGGTAATACAAATATTTCATCTTATCCCTCCAGTTCTGCCACTTTTTCAAATAATGCATCCAGCTTTCCTTTGCCGCCGGACGGGAGTTCAGGTCTAATTTTCCCTTTTGCCAGCAGCTTGAGTCCTAGAGATGCATAGCCAAATGGAATCACAGGATTTTTCATTGAAATAAAATAATGGGTCATAAATTCCATTTCCCTGACCCTTCCATGTTTTTTCACACTGTCCAAAAAAGCTTTATAAAAAAGGGAAGAACTCTTAAACTTTTTTAATTTTAATTTTGACGCAGCTTGTTTTAAAAGACTCATGGCATTGGTCAGCTCAAGTCCTCTTGGGCACCTTAAAGTGCAGTAATAGCAGGATGAACACATGATAAAGGATTTGCTTGAAAAAAGTGCATCTATATGATCCGTCAGCAACAACCGCCACATGTGCCTGGGCGTAATATCCATAAATTCAATATTCGGGCAGGAAGCCGTACAGGTGCCGCATTGAATGCATGTTTTAATCATCTCCTTGACCGGCTCGATCTGTTTCAACAAAAGTTCATTGTTTGCCTGGCCCATAACCTTTCCCCTTTTTATTATTTCATTCAATCACGACAATGCCATATCGATTACATCAAGCATCTGACGTATGTCAAGCCCCTCTAAAACAGCAGAACCGCTTGGACAGACAGCCGCACACACACCACATCCCTGGCAGGCAGCAGGATCAACCACAATTTTTTCCTCCAGGCTGTCAACAAATCGGGCACCATACGGACAGGTATCAACACACATCTCACACATGCTGCAAGTCGCCGTCCGGGTGGCGGCAACAATTTTTCCTGATACCAGGCGTTCATGGGAGAGAATTCGTATGGCCCTGATGGCACAAGCCTGTGCAGAAGCGACAGCCTCTTCAATGGTACACGGTTTTAACGACAGTCCACAGGAAAAAACCCTGTAGTTCATACTGTCCACAGGTCGAAATTTTGAATCTGCTTCCTTAAAAAAATGGAATGTATCCAGTGCTGCGCCATATTGATCTGCCAGTGTCTTTGGAAGATCCGGAACAATCCCGGTTGCATGAATAACACAATCGGCTTCAATCTCCACAGGCATATCAAGCAGTAAATCACGGGTTTTGACAAGAACACCATTTTCATGAATTTTAGTTATGGGTTTGTCTGAAGGATCATACTGGAAAAAAAGAACGCCGCAATTTTTCGCCTTTATATAGTATTCCTCAAAAAACCCATAGCTCATCATATCCCTGTAAAGAATATAAACCTGGATATCGGGATTTTTTTCTTTAAGAAAAAGTGCATTTTTCAATGCCCTGACGCAACATACCCTGGAGCAGTAATTGTGCTTTTCATCCCTTGTTCCGGAGCATTGGATCATTACAACGGTTTTAAGTTTTTCAGGGTCAATCTTTTGGTCTTGAACAGCAATTTCAAATTCTTTCTGGGTCACCACTTTTTTTATGGGATCATCCACGGTCAGCGCAAGTGGCACCTGGCTTCCCCCTGTTGCCAAAATCGTCACCCCGTGAAAAATTGTTTCGCTTGATTCCTTTGATTCTTTATCTTTTTCTAAAAGAGTGGCAAATTCTCCCGGACGCTGTACAACGCTTTTTACCTTTGTCTTTTTGTGGATCATGATATGCTCATGGGATTCAAGCTGTTTTATTTTTTCGCTCAGATATGCCTGGACATCCAGGCCGTCAACAGTTTTTTCCATCCACAATAAATTGCCGCCAATGGACTCATCCCTTTCAACCAGATCCACATGATATCCGCAGTCAGCAATCGACAGGGCTGTGGTGATGCCTGCTATACCACCGCCAATGACCAGGGCATTCTGATTGGATGCTACTCTTTCACTTGGTACGGGATTTTTAAACCTGGCTTTTGATATCAGAATCTTTAACTGCCTTTTGACCTGCCCGGTCATTTGAGAGATTTGTGAATCTGGATATCTTTTTAAAATAGAAATAATATCAAGGGTTTCCACAAGACTTGGATGAAGTCCTGTGGCCTTTCCAAGTTCCTTAATCTTTTGTTTTTGAATACAGGGCAGGCATGCTCCCAGAACAAGCCGGTTGGGGTTTGTTTTTTCAATCATATCAATTAACGACTGCCACCCTTCATCCGTGCAGAGCTTATCTGTTATTTCAACGGATTCATTTTCCGGAATCCTGCTAAAATCCGTTTGTATGGTTTCAAGATCAAGCTTTTGAGAAATATCATTGCCGCAACTGCACAGCACCGTTAAAATTCTTGGATTTTCCCTGGCCAAAACCCCTATATCATTCAAATCGGCTGCGGTCGTATCAATTGGCTTTTTCCCTGCCTCGTGCATAATTTTACAAGCACCAAGGGCTGCGGCTGATGCACAGGTAACGGAGTCACTGATATCTTTGAGCCCGGAAAGAGACCCACCGGACAAAATCCCTTCCCTTGATGTCTTGATCATTGAAAAAGGTTCTGTTGTAATAAATCCCCATTGATTGGTTTCAATACTGTTTTTAGATGCAAGATCCGTCATCTGTTTATTCGGCCTCTGGCCTGTTGCCAGGACAACCAGATCAAAATCATCCTCATGAACATTTCCCTGGATATCCACATACCTTGCCAAAAGACTTGTGTCATCTTTTTGGGAATCTTCATCAAGGGAATGAATCCTTGCCCTGATAAACCTGACCTGGTTCTCTTTTTCGGCTTTTAGTCTATACTCATCAAAAGATTTTCCAAAGGTTCTCATATCCATGTAAAAAAGTGTGGCTTCAATATCCGGACCAAACTTTTCTTTAGCAAGGATCGCCTCTTTTATGGAAATCATGCAGCAGACAGAGGAACAAAACTGGGTACCTGCCTGAACATCCCGTGATCCCACACATTGGAACCAGGCAATCTTTCGCACGGGTTTACCGGTTTTCGGATGAGTCAACAGGCCTTTGCCCGGCCCGGTACCGCTAATGAGCCGTTCAAACTCCATCCCGGTGACAACCCCCGGCAGAACACCATAACCATAAGGATTTTTCCCAAGCTGAGGCCTGAAAAATTGTGTGCCACCGGAAAGAATCAGGGCATCTACCTGTTCAACCCTTCCTTCGGCAATTTCAAACTCATGGTAGACTTTTAATGCCATGGAAATCAAAACATCCGGGTCAAAGGGTTTGGTCAGATAATCAAGTGCCCCCTTTTTCATGGCATCCACAGCTGAGTCAACGGCTGCATAAGCTGTCATCATGATGACACACAGATCATCATTTATTTGTTTTGCCTTTGCTAAAAGCTCGACACCATCCATGCCCGGCATCTTGATATCCGTCAGCATCATATTAAACACCTGGGCGTCCATCAGCTCAAGAGCGTTTTGTCCTGAATCCGCCGTTGTTA
>JAGLNZ010000359.1 GCA_023139225.1 Desulfobacula sp.
GCACCATAGGCTTTTGTCAGGGTACCGGTTGTGGTGGCACCGATAGCCGCTCCAAGCGAACCCAAAAACTTTCTACGAGAAATAGCCATAATTTTACCCTTATTATTTATATCCATTGAATAATCTATTTCTTTTCTTCATGACATTTGGCACAGTCAGTTGCTGCAACGGATTTAACTTCCATTTTCTGATGGCAGGTAATGCACTGACCATGATATGCACCCTTTAATCCCGGTCTGCCATCTGAGTTCGGGCCTTTTTTACTATGGCAGGAGGCGCATTTGGGAGGCTCAAGTGTTTTAGGGCTGTTGTGGTGGCATCCCATACACAAGTCTGCCTGATCATTGTGAAACGCCTTGGCCATATCGCTTTTTTCAACCCTTAAGAATATAGCCTGAACCATTTTTCTATGGGGGAACGAACTTGGCAGGTAATCTTTGGCTAACACATCAATAACGACTTTTTCAGGAATCTTGTCTTCTTCAACCGGTTTGTAGCCTGAAGAAAGATCTGTTAATGCTTGTTTTGCAACTTTCTTTGGGTCCATGGATTGAAGCTGCGCAGGCTGCAGGTTGTGACATGTTTTACACGAGTCGGAATTATCCCTTTTAGCAGGCGCCTGAAAATGGCAGCCGGCACAATCCGATTTCTGCGTAAATTCCTTGTGGCATCCGATACAACTTCTGTTATTGTCCGGATTGTGCATGGCCTGTTCAAGGCTGACAAATCCGCCCTTTGAATCTTCCCCATCCGGCTTGTGGCAATCATTGCATTTTTTCAATGTTTCATGATGACATGCCTTGCAGCTCTCTGTCTTTGTTTCATGGGCTTTATGATTAAAGGCAACACCGTTCATGTAATTTTTTGTCTCCCGGCTTTCGGCCTTCCAACCCGTAATGGCAACTTCATCCGGCTGGTTTCGTTTGAGCCGGGGGATATCCAAAACCTTTTTTATCTTTTGCTGTTGTTTTATATCATGGCAGCCATTGCAGGTTACGGGTCCTGCATCTGTATTTTTACTTTTCAAGGTTTGATGACATTTTACGCAGGAGTCATGGGATGCCTGCCGAATAGGTCTTATGCTGTCTTGATTTTCCGGTTTATGACAATAGGCGCAGGATTCTTCCTCACCCTTGATATAAAATATCTCTTTTGTTTTTTCATTATATTTATGATGGCATGCACTGCAATTATCTTGAGCCTTGATCCCTTTGGCGCTCTCATGGACAAAATGAAGCGATTTATCAAAATCTAATCTTTCCCGGGAAGATTCTATGGTTTTCTTTGCAGCATGGCAGGATCGGCAATCCGCAGTAGCAGGCCCTGATTTTTTATTGGATGCTTTTTTCTCCACATGACAGGCAATACAATTATCATGATATAAATCCATGGAGGCTTTTTCATCGGTCCTTTTGAATTTAAAAACAAAGATATTATCTTTTTCAACATGACAGGCTGAGCACTTCCCATCAACCGCCTGAGTATGAAGATCATGCATAAAACCTACTGCCGGCATTTCATTTTCACTTAGCTCGGCCCCGAGCTGAATGTTGATACGATCCGGTCTTTTATCATCATTACTTTTTTTAGTACTGCTTTGCCCTAGGTAGGGAAACAAAATTGATAAGACAATCATCGCAAGAATAA
>JAGLNZ010000036.1 GCA_023139225.1 Desulfobacula sp.
ACTGCCAGTGGAGATTCAGGCTTTAAGGCGGATAAGACAACCTGGATCGGAACGGGTTAATAAAAAATGTTTAAAAATTTGACCTTATGGCAACTATCAGCGTTCGCAACCTGCCACATAAGCAATGATCATCAATACCCCATAGCCACCGGCAGTGCAAGGGGCAAGGATGCAGACACACGATTATTTTTTATTCAAGCAGATTCAAAGCAAACCTGACAAATGCTTCCACGCCCAACAATAATAATGATTCGTCAAAATCAAATTTTGAATTGTGCAGGGGAGCACCATTCTCAACCCCTGTGCCAACAAAAAAATAACAGCCCTTTGTTTTTTCGAGGACAAAGGCCATGTCTTCCCCGCCCATGGTTGATTCAGGTTCTATGATTCGATCATCGGGTACCACCTTAAGCATGCTTTTTTTCATCAGTTCAATCATGCCATGGTCATTCTCAAGCGGGGGATACCCAGAGGAGAAGTTTAATTTATAAGAAGCACCCATGGATTCACATACCCCTTTGATAACCTGTTCCAAGATCTCAGGGTACTCTTCCCAGATCTTTTTGTGAAAGGTCCGGGTTGTGCCGGTCAACACGGCTTTTTCCGGCAGTGTATTATGGGCCGCACCCGCATGAAAGGAACCAATGGAGACAACGGACGGGGTCAGGGGATTGAGTTTCCGACTCACCACCCGCTGGAGGGCATTGACCACCTGTCCTGCCGTATCCAGGGCATCCACGCAGAGATGGGGCATAGCGCCGTGACCACCCTTGCCCGTTATTTCAATTTCAAACATACTGGCGGCAGACATTAAAATACCGGATTTCAGCCCCAGGGTGCCGGCAGGCAGCCCGGGCCAGAGATGGCAGGCCACTGAATAGTCTACATGGGGATTTTCCAGGAGTCCTGCCTCAATCATGGGTTTTGCCCCGCCAGGTCCTTCTTCAGCCGGCTGGAACATGAACTTGATATTGCCGGAAAACAGGTCCTTGAGCCGGGCCAGGATACCGGCGGTGACCAGGGCCATGGCCATGTTTCCGTCGTGGCCGCAGGCATGCATCATATTGTCATGGGTGGAAGCAAACTTGAGCCCGGTTTCTTCCCGGATGGGCAGGGCATCCATATCCGCCCGGATGATCAAAGTTTTGCCCGGCTTTTCGGCTTTTAAAAGCCCTATCACTCCGGTTCCTGCAATACCGGTGGAAACTTCCAAGCCCGGTATGACATTCAAATGATCGGCCACAAACCGGGCTGTTTTCTTTTCTGCAAACCCTATTTCCGGAATTTTATGAAGGGCCTGCCGAATGGCGGCGATATTGGCTTTTTCTTTTTCAATCATTGTCTTGATATCAGTCATAACAGCGACTCCAAAATTATGGGTAGAGGTGACAGGCAATCCAGTGATCCGGTTCAATTTCCCTGTAACCAGGCCGGGTTCGGCATTTGTCCCTTGCCATTGGACACCTGGGGTGAAATGTGCATCCCTCAGGTGGATCAAGAGGGCTTGGCACATCCCCGGACAGTACAATATTTTGTTCCTGCTTTACCAGGGGATCGGGTATGGGAACAGCGGACAATAATGCTTTTGTATAGGGATGCAACGGATTTTTATAAAGCGACCGGGCAGAGGCCAGCTCCACAATCCGTCCCAGGTACATGACTGCCACCCGGTGGGAGATATGCTCCACCACGCTTAAATCATGGGCGATAAATAAATAGGCAAGATTCATCTCTTCCTGAAGATCCCTGAGCAGATTGATAATCTGGGCCTGGATGGACACATCCAGGGCAGAGACAGCTTCATCACAAATGATGACATCAGGATTAACGGCGAGCGCTCTCGCAATTCCTATGCGCTGGCGCTGGCCCCCGGAAAATTCATGGGGATACCGCCCCGTCTGGGCTGACCGTAACCCTACCCGTGTCATCAGTTTTGCCACCCTTTGCCTGATCTTTGATTTGGACAGGTCCTCAAAATTTTTAATGGGTTCGGCAATGATCTGGCCCACATTCATCCGGGGATTCAGGGATGAAAAAGGGTCCTGGAAAATAATCTGAAGTGACGTTCTGGTCTTTCTTAAGGTCTCCCTGTCCATTTTGCCCAGATCCTTTCCCTTGAACATTACCGTTCCGGCCGTGGGGGGGGTCAACCTCAGAATAGACCGGCCCACGGTTGTCTTACCGCAGCCGCTTTCCCCCACAAGCCCCAGGGTTTCCCCCGGGTTCAGATGAAAACTCACCCCGTCCACAGCCTTGACATGATTGACGGTTCTTTGAAGAAACCCTTTTCGAACCGGATAATATTTTTTTAAATTCTCAACTTCAAGAACAGGCATGGGGTTAATTTCCTTTAAAAATCATCTGTTGCCAGCCAGCAGGCGACCCGCCGATTTTTGTTGAAATGGATCATGGATGGAGACTCTTTTTTACAGATGTCCATGGTCATAGAGCACCGGGGATGGAAACTGCATCCTTTTGGCATGTGCAAAAGATTGGGCACAATGCCGGGAATTTCATTGAGCCGGGTCTTCTTATCCCCGCCTAAAACCGGTACGGATTTTAACAATCCCTTTGTATAAGGATGCCGGGCATCATGGAACAACTCCACCACAGGCGCTTCTTCCACCACGCGGCCCGCATACATAACCACGACCCGGCTGGCCATCTGGGCCACTACCCCCAGATCATGGGTGATCAGGACAATGGAAGTATTTGACCCTTTTTTCAGATGTTCCAGAAGCCGGATAATCTGAGCCTGGATGGTCACATCCAGAGCGGTTGTGGGTTCATCTGCAAAAATGAGACGGGGATTGCAGGACAGGGCCATGGCTATCATGACCCGCTGGCGCATGCCCCCGGACAATTTATGGGGGTACTCACCGACCCGTAATTCAGGTGAAGGGATCTGTACTATTTCCAGCATCTGAATTGCTTTTTCCCAGGCCTTTTTTCTGCCCAGTTTTTCATGGAGACGCAAACTTTCCGAAATCTGTTCCCCCACCGTTAAAATCGGGTTCAACGACGTCATGGGCTCCTGGAAAATCATGGAAATGGTGCCGCCTCGAATCATCCGCATTTCCTCAGGGTCCAAGCTCAGCAAATTTTTTCCGTCAAAATTCACTTGTCCATGGATGGTGGTCATGGATGGATTCAAAAGTCTGAGCACGGAAAGAGCGGTCACACTTTTTCCGCACCCGCTTTCCCCTACAAGGCCCAGGGTTTCGCCTGGATAAACATCAAAATCAACCCCGTTCACGGCAGTAATGGTGCCGTCAAGAGTATGAAAACTGGTTTTCAGCCCTACGATAGACAAAAGAGGAGCCATACCTGCTTTCATATTTTGCTCCTTGGATCAAAGGCATCCCTGAGGCCGTCTCCCAGCAGGTTAAAGCTTAAAACTGCCAGGAAGATGGCAATTCCGGGAAAGGTTGCCACATGGGGTTTACCCATCATATAAGCCCGGGCTGATCCCAACATTGATCCCCATTCAGGGGTGGGCGGCTGAACCCCGATGCCCAGGAATCCAAGACCTGCGGCAAATAGAATAGCGGTCCCCATACCCAGGCTGGTCTGAACAATAATGGGGGCCAGGACATTGGGCAGGATATGGCGCAGGATAATATGCCGATCCTTAGTACCGCTTGCCCGGGCAGCTTCTACATAGACCTCTTCCCTGACGGTCAGAACACATCCCCGCACCAGCCGAATATATATGGGTATCATGCTGATCCCAATGGAGATTACTGTATTTTTTAATCCCACTCCCAGGATGGCCACCAGGGCCAGGGCCAGCAAAAATCCTGGGAATGCCAGCAGCATATCAGTAAACCGCTGAATAATAAAATCCGTCTTCCCCCCGAAATAGCCCGATATAAGGCCCACAGGCACACCAAACAAAAGACCGACCCCCACCACGCCCACGGCAATCATTAATGAAACCCTGGACCCGTAAAGGATGCGGCCCAGAATGGACCGGCCCAATTCATCGGTTCCCAGAAGATATTTTGCACAAGGGGGGGAAAGAGAATTGATCAGATCGGGAGCAGAAGGATTTCCCCAGAACAGAACCGGTGCCCCAAAGGCGCACACGATATAAATCAGCAAAAAAATCCCACCCACGAGGGCTGCCTTGTTCCGCTTGAGCTTGGCCCAGCCACGGCTGGAAGAAGAATCAATATCCCCGACCGAATCACTATCATTGTTTTTTGTATTTATATCAATATCATTCATAACGAATTCTTGGATCCACAAAAGCATAAATTAAATCAACTACCAGGTTGACCAGAGTATAGAGCAGCCCGAAAATCAATATACTGCCTTGAATCACGGCATAATCCCTGGCCAGGATGGAATCCACAATAAGACGTCCCAGGCCTGGCCAGGCAAACACGGTTTCCGTTAAAACAGCCCCACCCAGGAGCAGCCCGAACTGAAGCCCCACCACAGTGATGATAGGGATCAGAGCATTTTTCAAGGCATGCTTGATAATGATCAAGTTTTCTTTCAACCCCTTGGACCGGGCAGTGGTAACGTAATCCTGGGACAAAACTTCCAGCATACTGGATCTGGTCATCCGGGCAATAAAGGCTACGACAAAAGAGGCAAGGGTGACCGTTGGCAGAATCAGGTGTTTCCAGGTGCCGATGCCGCCTGCAGGCAGCCATTGCAAGGTCATGGAAAATACGATCATAAGCATGATCCCCAGCCAGAACACGGGCATGGAAATTCCGAAAAGCGAGGCAATGGTCACCAGATAATCCACCCATGAATAGGGCCTTACTGCTGCAATAATCCCGGCCGGGATCCCGAAAACACACGCCATGGTGATGGCGCACAGGGAAAGGAGAATGGTGTTGGGGAGTCGTGCCCATATCTCCTGAATCACCGGGTTTTGGGTGCGGGCAGAAAGGCCCAGGTCAAGGTGAACCAAACGGTTCAAAAAAGATGCATACTGGATATAGACTGGCTGATCAAGTCCCAGCTGGGTCCGGATCATCTCCACATCCTGGGGCGAGGCCATCTGGCCCGCCAGCACCTGGGCCGGATCTCCGGGAAGCATCCTGAGCATGAAAAAGAGCAGCAGGGTAATCCCTAAGAGAACCGGAATAATGGCCAATAATCTTTTTAACAGAAAATTGATCATGGTTGATAATTATTCCATGGTGATATAGGTTGGATAAAATTTTTCCGTGGGTGTGACCACCAGGTTTTTTATTTTACTGGAATAAGCCAAGACAAATTTTTCAACATGAAGCCAGATCCAGGGGCAGTCTTCCCAGACAATGCCGGAAGCCTGCTTGAGCAGTTCAAAGCGTTTGTTGAGATCCTGCTCTTTTCTGGATGCCGTCATGATTTCGTCATAAGCGGTATTGGTATAAAAGGAAGATCCCAGCCCCTTAGGCGGATTAACCTCGGTGGTAAACTGACCGTAAAGGGCCATGTCCGCATCCAGAAATAAAGGTCCCCAACCCAGGAGAAAGACTTCCAATTCGGTTTCTTCAATGGGTTTTAACAGGCCGGCTACATAGGTGGGCCAGTCATAGGTTCTAAGTTCCACCTTGATCCCGATGGCCTGGAAATATGCCTGGACCACTTCTGCGACCTGTTTGTCAAACAGATACCGTCCATTAGGGGTTCTCATATTAATGGTTTTGGAAAAATCAAAATTGGCTTCTTTTAACAGCTGTTTGGCCTTTTCCGGGTTATAGTCATACTGGTGATCCATTTTAGCATAACCGAAGACTTTAGGGGATACCGGGCCGTCCATAGGCTGGGCCGTGTTAAAAAGGATCCGGTCCACAATAGCCTTTTTGTCAATGGCATAATTGAATGCCTGGCGGACCTTTTTATTCATGGTCACGCCCTTTTGACAGTTGAGACCCATGAAAATAGTCCGGGTATCCAGGGGCATTTCTACCTTAATATTGGACTGAGCTTTCAAGGCTGCTACATTGGAAGGCAGGGGTTTGTAGCAGATATCGATTTCACCGGTTCTGAGCATGGCTTCCCGGGTGATGGCTTCGGGGATAATTTTAAAGATAAGCTTGTCAACCGTGGGAGCTTTCCCCCAATAGGTTTTATTCCGGATCAGTATGATCCGATCCCCTTTCACCCATTCTGTGAGCACGTAGGGGCCTGCACCCACCGGGTGCTGGCGGACATCCTCTCCATATTTTTCCAGAGCTGCCGGACTGATGGGAGAAACAAGGGCCATGGACAGGGTAGCATTCAGGGGGGCAAAGGCATACTTCAAGTTTAATTGTATCGTGTAGTCATCAATCTTAACACATTCCTTTACCATGGATACGGCAAATCTCAAGGGTACCCGCATTTTGGGATTCAGGATTCTGTCCCAGGTCTGTTTAACCACATCGGCATTATACAGAGCGCCGTCACTGAATTGAACCCCTTTTTTAAGATGCAGGGTCCAGGTCAGGCCATCTTCAGACACCTCATGTTTTGCCAGCAGTCTGGGGTGAACATTGCCCGCCGGGTCCTGGTAATACATGTTGCCATAAATCAGATCGCAAATATTCTGGAACAACGTTGTGGTCTGTTCCTGAGGATTCAAGGTATCTGCATCCACTCCAATTCCGATTTTCAATTCCTTGATCTGGGCGCTTCCCGCTACGGGACTCAACAAAAAAGCCACCATGGCAACAGCGATCATACAAGTGAAAAGCTGTCTGAAATGTTTCAATCTTACTTTTTTTCTCATTTTCCCATCTCCTTTTTTTAAACAGGTTTATATGATTCGTCCTCTAAAAATTGACCGCCCTTCATGACCCGGGCGATGGCATCGACGTCATTCAATATGTCTATGTTCTCCACAGGGTTGTGTTTCACTAGGACCAGATCAGCCATTTTGCCTTGTTCAATGGTACCGATAATATTTTGTATCCCAAGCACCTGTGATGCCGTATTGGTTGCAGCCATCAAGGCCTCTACAGGAGACAATCCGTGCTTGACCAGCAAAGGGATTTCCATGAGGTTCTTCCCGTGATAATTAAACGGGGTTCCGACATCAGTTCCCATGGCAATGGCCACACCTGCCTTGCGGGCTTTCTTAATGCTCTTTTTGTGGTGAGGGGTAACGATATTATTTTTTTCAACGGCCCAGGCCGGAATACCAGCCTCAACTCCCATTTTTCCGATATGGTACATGGCAGCGATGGTGGGGATATAAAATACTGAGTTTTCCTTCATAAAGGAAATAATTTCATCTGTGAGATAAATCCCGTGCTCAATGGAATCAATACCGGCATGAAGGGCGTCTAAAATTCCCTGGCTTCCCATGGCATGGGTAGCAGTCTTTTTTCCTGCCTTATGAGCCTCTTCAATACCGGCCTTCATTTCCTCATAACTGAGCTGGGCACTGCCCGGCTCCACAGCAGATGTCAGTACACCGCCTGTGGCCATGAATTTGACCTGGTCTGCTCCGGCTTTTATCTGCTCCCGAGCGGCACGCCTGACATCATCAGGTCCGTCCGCTTCCCGGCCAATGGGCCATCCATGGCCACCGGTCATGCAGATCAGACTACCTGATGCCAACACTCTTGGGCCTTTGATCAAACCGGATTCAATGGCCTGTTTCAACCCCAAATCAATGCCGCCTTTCCCTCCCATGTCCCGAACTGTGGTAATACCTGCCTCCAGCGTTTTTTGGGCATTCTTCACAGCTTTTATAGTGGTGATTACAGCTGATTGACCGGCCAGGGCTGCAATGGGATCAGGACTGGCATCCATGACCAGATGAACATGGCAGTCAATAAATCCCGGAAAAAGGGTGTCATCCCCAATGGGAACCCGGCGTGTATCTTTGGCAAGCCCTGAAGCCGTATCACGGATGCTGACAATTTTATCATCTTCAACAAGAACCGTGGCATGTTCCAATACCTTGCCATTGCCAACAAACACCCGACCGTCTACAAACGCTGTTCCCATAATTCCCCCACTATTTTCATTATCTACTTCATTTCTGATTTTTCACGGCTTCTTTCCAGGCCTTCACCCTGGAATACCTTCGTGAGTTCAAAATGTTCCTTCATCAGTTTTTCAGCTTCATCCTCCCGTCGGTGCAGAATGCAGTCATAAAATTTATAGTTAAAGTCCAAATCCATGCGCATACTGTCTTTATCCACCTGCCAGTTCTTTGTAATCTCCTCGAATATTTCTGCAATGGCCTCCATAACCGCTACGAACAATTTATTATGACAGGCTTTTGCAATCAGAATATGAAATTGAATGTGTTTTTTCATATTTATCCTGCATAGAGCATACTCTTTTTCACAGTCGTCAATATTGGCTTGCATGGCAGCCAGATCTTCTTTTGTCCTGAGAAAGATAGCTTTTTTTATCAATACCGGTTCCAGGGTCTGCCTGAAATCAATGATTTCACTCTCGGTCAGGGTACCAAACTGAAAACAGCTGACCATTGAGTCACCCACCTTCTTCACATCAGGCGCAGACACAAAATTACCTCCGTACATGCCCCGTGCCTTCCGGATCAGACCCCTGACCTCCATTTCCCGCAAGGCTTCTCGAACTGCGACTTTGCTAACCTTGAACTGGGCTGCAATTTTTTCTTCTGTGGGCAATTTATCCCCCTGTTTCAGGGAGCCGTCCAGCACGGTTTGTTCTATTACCGCAATGATTTTATCCGATATCCGATCTTTTTTTATCGTATACTTTTCAAATATATTTTCCATGCTATCCCCTAATAAACTATAGTTAGTTTATTATCTTATATAATTTTTTTGTCAATAAAAAACCTTGTGAAATTTTTAATAAATTTTCACAACTATTTAATTCGCTCATGGATTTAAAGATGTTCGCTCAGGCAGGGGTCAAGAGCACCAGGAAAAAATCATGATTAATATTGACTTTCTTGGCCATGCAACTTAAAAATTAGAAGGAATAAAAAAATGGATATACAAAAAAACATATGACAATACCAAAATCAATTTTAGAGCGGCTAAAACAAAACGAAATCGTTGCCAGAAAATTTCATGAAATTGAAATCAGTATTTTAACCATTTTAAATTTCCAGGATTTTATTGAAGAGCTGTTATTTGAAATCAGTTCTAAATTTTCTGTTCCTTATACCTGGATCTCCATTATTGAAGAGAG
>JAGLNZ010000360.1 GCA_023139225.1 Desulfobacula sp.
TCTTCAAAAGAAAGGTCGCGGGTGCTGTAACGGATGGCATCATTGGCCATGTTGGATGCAAAATGCCCCCAGGGAATATAAGAATTTCGTCTTAAATATTCAAATACATGGGTATCTCCATTTTTAGAAAGATATTCCCCGGTGATTTCATTATTTCCCTGCACGCCGGGTTTCAATACCAGGGCATTTTTATAAATATCGGGAAGATATCTGTTGTTCACAAGTACTTCAAAAAGCTCATGGTCATAAATATCCGGGATAACCTTGTTGTGCCTGTTTTTTTTATATCCTATACCCAGGGGGTTTTGATTCCCGGGGTCAAAAAGAATATTGCAGGATTTTTTGGCCAGAGCCGTCAATTCTTCGGGATCAGTAGATGCCTGTGCAAGTGCAATGAGCAGGGGATGCGGCAGAATGTCCAGAAGCGCTGCCTTATCTTGGATTCCTGTGCGTTTGTTTGTTTTTAATCGTTCAAAGTTTTGGAGCAGAGAACAAGGTTCAGGCTTTGAAATCGGGATTGTTTCAGGATGGGCGGCTTTAATATCAGCCCATGCAGAGTTAATATAAGTTGTGCCTCTGAAGGGGAACGGGTTGGCAATTTCATAGATGATGTCTGCACAGGGTTCATAAAGATCATTTGCGGGGAAATTGATATGATTGTCAATCACGGTGCCGTCTTCAAGCTGCCCAAGAGATGTAAAGTAATCATTGTTTCTTAAGTTTTTTATTTTAAAACAAGGCTTGTGGATACCCACAATAAACCGGGCATCTTTTCCTACACAGGTTCTTAATTCCATCACAATTCAGGCGCTCCCGACGGAATCAGGCAGACAAAGATCAATGTCTTGTCAGATGTATTCTGGAACTGGTGTTCAATATTTGCCGGAACAAATATGGCCGAGCCCTCTGAAACCGGATACCATTTATCTTCTATCAATACCTCTCCTGTGCCTGAGTGGACAAATACTTCATGCTCCCAGTCATGGGTATGTTTCGGTGTATAGCCTTCTTTGCCCAGTTCAAATACTCGCATACAAAAGTTTTTGGCCCCGTCTTCTTTACCGATCATCACCCTGCCGGCCACGTTTTTAAGCATCTCATTGTCCATGACAACCGGCACTATATCTTTATAATTGACAACTTTCATCACCTCTCCCTATGTTTGTGTGTTAATCCAAGTGTTTATTAAACAAATATCAATAAGCAAAAATATGCTATTAATTTGGTAAATTGTCAAGTTCACGCCATGCCGGGCGTACACAAAAAAATGAACCGGGTGTGACCGGTTATTTTTGCGTTCTTGGGGCTGTAGGAAAAGTCTGAAAACATTGGAGGTTTTTGTCGTTTTGTGCTATAATTTTCTTCAAAAAGTACTTATTCTACAGACTCGTTGATTTCATGGTGAGGCATTGCCCTATGGCTGATTTGAACACTCTTGACTAATTATATCAATTTATTTAGAATTTTATAGATGATCAATTCAGAATTTCCAAAAGATACTAAAAATTATAAGTTAACATTTCGACTGCTGTTTTATATTATTTTATGCAGTTCGATTTTTACATTGATAGGAACAATTATTCGGCTTCATGATGACTATTCCAAAGATATCAAGGAAATAAATAGTGGCAGACCGGAAACGGGGATTTCCGGTCTGCCACTATATAGTGGATATGATAAAAAAATTATTTGTATATGGCACACTGGGCCCAGGTCGTCCTAACGAACACATTCTGAAAAATATTGGTGGTTCGTGGGAAGAAGCAAGTGTAATTGGAATCTTGCATCAGGAAGGGTGGGGCTCAGCAATGGGCTACCCCGGGATTACTCTCGACAAAGATGGCAACAAAGTTGAAGGTTTTTTGTTTAGCTCTGAAAAAATTTCAGAGCATTGGTCTGAGCTGGATGAGTTTGAAGGAGAAGCATATGAGCGAGTATCGACGACAGCGAAACTCCAAAATGGTACTATCGTAGAAGCGTATATTTATACTTTGAAGCGGACAATACGCAGCTAACGTTTCACCGGGTTGCAGAGGGCTGAGCTGTTTTGAAAAGTTTTGGTGTAACAAAATTATAACCATAAACAATGTTTCTGGAAAATCCCTTGCAACCAGTGAATGATAAGCTATGAACAAATGGTCAAAAGGCTTAAACAAGATGGGCGTATATAAAATTTTTTTCAAAAAATCAGTTTGGAAAGATTTAACAAAAATTCTTAGTTGCATTG
>JAGLNZ010000361.1 GCA_023139225.1 Desulfobacula sp.
AAGGGCTTTGTCAGGTGATTAAACTTTTTGAATAACCCGTTGTAAATATAGGTGTTCTGTCCTGGATTTTTTCTTGTTGAAAAATCTTTTTTATAAATAAAAAGATCAGATGATTTTTCTTTTGCAAGCTGTTTAATGGTTTTTAACCCGGAAGGCTGGGACACCCCGGTGACAACCGGTATATTCTGCTTGATAATGCCACCTTTTTCTTTTGCTAGATCTTTAATGGTATTACCAAGATAATCCGTATGTTCGATGGACAGATTGGTAATGACACTTACCTGGGGTTTAATGATATTGGTCGCATCAAACCTTCCACCCATGCCTGTCTCAATGACTGCCCAGTCCACATTTTCCTTTGAAAAATGATAAAACCCCATGGCTGTTGCAATTTCAAAAAACGTGGCTTTTCTTTCCCCGATATCAGCAGCATTTACAGCTTCATAGGCCGCCACTGCCTGATTATTTGAAATCTGCTCACCGTTAATTGCGATCCGTTCATTGAATTTAACCAGATGCGGTGAAGTATAAATTCCGGTTTTAAAGCCGGCTTTTTGTAAAATCGATGCAATATATGTGGCAGTAGAACCCTTGCCATTGGTGCCGGCCACATGAACCATACGATAGTTTTTTTGCGGATTGTTTAAAAGTTTTAATATATTGATTATAGTGTCAAGCTCAAGTTTAATACCGAAACGGCCAAGCCTGTAAATTTTTTCAAGACACTTTTCATAGGCGTCCCTGGGATAGGAATTTTCCGGGTAGGATTTTTTTTTCATTTTTTAAAATAAAAAAACCCGGTATAAATCATTAAAAAATATACCGGGTGAGTTTTAATCGTTGTTTAATTGTTACCTGGGTCTTCTACGTGATCTTGAGGCCGCAATTCTTTGCCTTCTCATTGCTTCTCTCATCTTACGCCGTCTGTACTGACATGGTTTCTCAAAATGTTTTTTCACTTTAAGCCGTTTGAAGAGGCCATCATTCTGGATTTTTTTCTTCAATATTCTTAATGCTCTTTCAACATCGTTATCAATAACCGTGACTGTAATTTCCTTCAAAAAACATCGCCCCTTTCATAGTGTATTTAAATATCGAGATATTTATAACCCGATCTTGTAGCAAACATAAGCTTTAAAAGCAAGGAAAAAATAAAGCCTTTCCGCCTGAAATAATGGCAGAAAGGCTTTAAAATGTGAAATGAAACCGGCAGATTTTAAAGTTTGGATATCAGCTCGTCTGTTACCTGTGGGAGCGCTTTTTCGCCTGCCAGCGTGATGTATTTGATTGCATCATCTTTTTGTGCCACATCTTTGAAATAGTAGGAAGAAGCAAGTGTGCCTGTGTCAGTGTCATAATAGATGGAATGACGTTTATCAATGGCAGTTTCGTCCTGATCATCATCACGTGCACTTAATGCACCGCCGCAAACCCGGCATTTGTCTCCATCGGGTTTAATGGCATCAATAAAAATATTGTTGGGGTGATTGTTGTCATTTTCGCAAAGACGACGGCCCATGATTCTGTTTTTTGCAATCTGCCTGTCAAGAAGCATTTCAATTACATAACTGAGTTTGATACCTGCTTCTTCCAAAGATGCATGAAGTTTTTCAGCCTGAACTTTATTCCTTGGGAAACCGTCCAGAAGCCATCCGTTTTTGCAATCATCCTGTTTGATTCTGTCAAGTACCATTGGGATAGTGATTTCATCAGGGACAAGATCACCCTTATCAATAAATTCTTTTGCTTTTTTACCCAGCTCGGTTCCGCCTTTGATGTTTTCACGGAAAATGGCACCTGATTCAATATGTGCAATATTATATTTATCTTTCAGGATAGATCCCTGGGTTCCTTTGCCGCTTCCGTTTGGTCCAAAAAATAAAATGTTCATTCAAGACTCCTTCATATGCTTTAATTAAGTACCTGTATCCGGTACAACTTTTCTTAAGTAACTTTTTTTAATTATAAGAGTCGTTTTTATTTGTCAAGGTTAAGAAAAAAGGGTTAAAAATTTGAATCAAATAATTTAAGAATATTCCTTGAATGTCAGAATGGATGTTGCTATTAATTGATGAACAGTAAAAATCATGAAAAATTTACAAAATCTAAAAACTAAAATATATATAAACAGGGGGGAGCATGACTGAATTAATTGAGGTCAGGGCAAGGGAAATACTAGATTCCAGAGGGAATCCAACGGTTGAAGTGGACGTTGTCTTAGCCTGCGGTGTTGAGGGCAGGGCAGCGGTTCCATCCGGTGCTTCAACCGGTACAAGAGAAGCGTTGGAGCTTCGGGATAACTCTGAAAACCGTTTTTTAGGCAAAGGTGTTTTAAACGCTGTTGCCAACGTCAATGAAGTGATTGCACCTGAAATCATTGGGTATGATGCCATGGACCAGGCAGGTCTTGACAGGACCATGCTTGATATTGACGGTACGGAAAATAAGTCAAGGCTTGGCGCCAATGCCATTTTAGGTGTGTCCATGGCAGCGGCAAGAGCTGCGGCAAACGCATGTGATATTCCTTTGTTTCAGCATCTGGGCGGTATTAATGCCAGGTTGCTGCCTGTTCCCATGATGAATATTATCAATGGCGGGGCTCATGCTGCAAACAATCTGGATATTCAGGAGTTCATGATCCTTCCTTTTGGTGCTACTTCGATTGCACAGGCTGTTCAGATGGGAGCTGAGACCTTTCATCATCTTGCAAAGATATTAAAGGGAGAAGGATTGTCTACGGCAGTTGGTGATGAAGGCGGGTTTGCTCCGAATCTTAAATCCAATGAAGAGGCTTTGGAATATATTATTAATGCCATTGAGACTGCCGGGTACAGACCGGGTAAAGACATTGGTATTGCCCTTGATGCCGCTGCTTCAGAGTTCTATAAGGACGGCAAATATATTTTCCAGTCAGAAGGCAGAGAGCTGTCAGCCGGTGATTTGATTGATTATTATGAAAAACTGGTTGAAAAGTATCCATTATATTCCATAGAGGACGGTCTTGCTGAAGATGACTGGGATTCATGGGAAATCATGACCGAACGGCTCGGCAATTCCGTACAGATCGTTGGTGATGATATTTTTGTGACAAATCCGGATATTTTTAAAAAAGGAATTGAACGGGGAATAGGCAATTCGATTCTGATTAAACTGAACCAGATCGGAACGGTTACAGAAACGCTGGACACCATTCAAATGGCAAAAGAATCCGGCTACACAACGGTTGTTTCCCATCGCTCCGGAGAAACAGAGGACTCTTTTATTGCCGATCTTGCCGTGGGTGTAAATTCAGGACAGATTAAAACAGGGTCCATGTCCAGAAGTGACAGGGTGGCTAAATATAATCAGCTCATCAGGATTGAAGAAAAACTGGGAGACAGTGCATCTTTTCCCGAAGATCTTTTTATTTAAATTTTTTATGAAAATCAGATTTTTTCTATCCTTTTTTCTATTGTTTTTTATCCTGGCATCAGGTACGGGTGAGGCATTTGTCCCCCAAACGCCTCACCTTTTGCACCT
>JAGLNZ010000362.1 GCA_023139225.1 Desulfobacula sp.
ATAAATCAGCGGTTGATCTGTATACGGATATCCTTCTCTACCGGGACCATGAAACTCTTTTAAATCAGCTTGTTCTGGCAGGTGTGGATACAACAAAAGTATCCTTTCAAAGATATAATGATACCATTTGCTATGTCATCGGCAGATCCTTGGAAAAAGGCAAGCCGTTTGCCGGGCTCTGGATAGAAAAAGATACATTCTTGCCCATAAAATATGTGGTTGAAAAAAGCGGCTGGCTGGTTGAATTTTTTTATAGCAAGTGGCAGCGGGTCAGCAAAACCTGGTACCCGATGCAGGTCAGCATTTTTTTGGATAATCAATTGTTTGCAATGGTTAATGTGAAAAGTTTTGATTTACAATCCGGGTTTTCCCCTTCTTTATTTGATATTGAGCATATTGAGCGCTTATATCCGATAAATGACCCTGATTCTTTGGATGAGAATTTCAAACAGGTGGATGAGCTTGACAAGCGCATCGAAGATTTTAAAAAATTATATGAATAATTTTAAACAAGCGAGGAACAATGGCTAAAAACACCAAGTATATTTTTGTTACCGGAGGCGTATTGTCATCTTTAGGCAAGGGGCTTGCATCCGCTGCCATAGGAATGCTTCTTGAAAGCCGCGGACTGACGGTTACCATACAAAAACTTGATCCTTATATAAATGTTGATCCGGGAACAATGAATCCGTTTCAACATGGTGAAGTGTTTGTAACGGATGATGGGGCGGAAACAGATCTTGATTTAGGCCATTATGAAAGATTCACCCATGCAAAGCTTGGCAAAAACAATAATTTTACCACCGGCAAAATTTATGACCAGGTGATTACCAAAGAGCGCAAGGGCGAATATCTGGGTGGTACGGTACAGGTTATTCCTCATATTACCGATGAAATCAAGCAGAGCATCCGCCTTGTGTCTGACGATGCCGATGTTGTGATTGTTGAGATCGGCGGCACAATCGGTGATATTGAATCCCTTCCTTTTCTGGAAGCCATCCGGCAATTCAAAGCCGATGCCGGGGCCTCCAATGTTATCTATATTCATTTGACCCTTGTTCCCTATATTAAAACCGCTTGTGAAGTCAAAACAAAGCCCACACAGCATAGTGTTAAAGAGCTTCGAAGTATTGGTATCCAGCCGGATATTCTTCTTTGCAGAACTGAAAGCTATCTGTCCCAGGAGATTAAATCAAAAATTGCACTCTTTTGTAATGTGGGCGCAGACGATGTTTTTACGGCAAAAGATGTGGATTGCATTTATGAAGTGCCCCTGGTCTACAATAAGGAAGGACTTGGTGATAACATATTAAAGAAGCTGAATATCTGGGCAAGGGCGCCAAGGCTGGATGAATGGAAAGAAATGGTTGAAAAGCTTAAAAATCCAAGATTTTCAGTAAATATCGCTATTGTCGGCAAGTATGTTGACTTGACGGAAAGTTATAAAAGCCTTAATGAAGCACTGACCCACGGAGGAATATCCAATGATGCCAGGGTTAATCTTCAATATGTTGATTCCACAACCCTGACTCAAGAGAATGTTGTACAAACTCTTTCTAAAAGTGACGGGGTTCTTGTCCCGGGCGGATTTGGCTCAAGGGGGATTGAAGGAAAGATTATTGCCGCAAAATATGCAAGAGAAAATAAGGTGCCGTATTTCGGGATTTGTCTCGGCATGCACATGGCGGTTATTGAAATAGCCAGGAATCTGCTCAACCTTGAAGACGCCCATGGCCAGGAGTTTGATCCATATACACCATATCCTGTGATTTATCTTATGAAAGAATGGTATGACGAGCAGACCCATAAGATTGAAAAACGCGACGAGGATTCGGATAAAGGCGGGACCATGCGTCTTGGCGCATATCCTTGTAAACTGGTTCCTGATACCTTTGCCATGGCAGCCTATAAGCAAGACGAAATTTCAGAGCGTCACAGGCACCGTTTTGAATTTAATAATGAATATATAGATCAACTGGTTAAGGCGGGACTTGTCATCAGCGGGACTTCGCCGGACCACGAACTGGTTGAAATCGTGGAACTTAAAGATCATCCATGGTATCTTGGATGTCAGTTCCATCCGGAATTCAAATCCAAACCCGGGAATCCGCATCCATTGTTCAGGGAATTTATCAAAGCCTCATTAAAAAATGCTAAAAAGTAAATCATGATAAGAAGAGCAAAAATTTTTATTTTTGCTCTTCTTGTAATTGTTTTGTGCTGCCCTTTTTTAAGGGCACACGAAAAAGATACGCTTGAAGATGATCGCTTTGCCGCTTTAATCGAATCCATGAAGCCGTCAATTGTTGCCATCGGCACTTACTATTTCAACGATATTCCCAAAGCAAGCTATATGGGTACCGGATTTGTCATCAAGGGCGGAAAAAGACTTGTGACAAATTTTCATGTTGTCTTGCCGGTCATCGAAAAAAAGAAACTTGCCTATTTAAAAATATTTCATAAAAATTTATCCCCAAAGGGTGTAAAGGCAAAGATTATTGCCACAGATAAATTTCATGACCTTGCTATCCTGGAGCAACAAGGAGATATCCTGCCGGCACTTAAACTTGCGGATTCATCAAATGTAAGAGAAGGTTACAGAATCGTATTTACAGGATACCCCATTGGATTTGTCCTGGGGCTGAATCCAACCACCCATACGGGAATTATTTCCAGTATTGCCCCTTTGATCAAACCAAGCCCCAGCGCAAGAATCATTAACGGAGAACTGATCCGGCATTTAAATGAGCCCTATGATATTTTTCAGATTGACGCCACAGCCTATCCGGGTAACAGTGGCAGTCCCGTCTACAGGGCAAGTACAGGGGAGGTGATCGGTGTGATTAACAAGGTGTTTGTAAAAGGTAAAAAAGAGCATGCCCTGACAGCCCCCACAGGGATTACCTATGCTATCCCTGCCAATTTTATCAAGGCTTTGGAAAAAACAATCAAATTATCAAAATAAAACGCTTCATCAATTTTTTTCTTAACAACGCTCAATAATTAATAAAATAATTATTGACAACCTGTACCTGTATAGACAAGTATAGGTATGTATAAATTCTTTTTGAGCGAATGAATAACATTTTAAATTAAGGATCAATTATTATAAACGCAAAAGCAAAGGAGAAAAAAATGATTAAAAAACTGATGTTATTATTTGTTGTATTCTGTGTATCTTTATATTTCGGAACTGTATGGGCAGGCGATACCATTAAAATCGGGTTCAATGCTCCGCTGACAGGATTTGCTGCTTCAGACGGCAAGTCATCAACTTTCGGGGCAAAACTTGCAGTAAAACAGATTAACGAAAAAGGCGGCGTAAACGGTAAAATGCTTGAACTTGTTGTTTATGACGACCAGGCAAAAGCCTCCCAGTCAATTCCCATTTCAAACAAGATGATCGGGCAGGATAAAGTTGTTGTCGGTATTTCAGGAAGCTACTCAGGTCCCACAAGATCTGCAGCAGGTATTTTTCAGGAATCCAACATTCCTTATATCTCAGCTTATGCCATACATCCGGATATCACAAAGGCGGGTGACTATGTATTCAGAACATCTTTTTTAGGAGAAGTGCAGGGCCGTGCAGGCGCAAAATTGATCGGTGATATCCTGGGCAAAAAAAAGGTTGTCATGATTACTTTGAAAAATGATTTTGGAAAATCTCTTGCAGCGGGATTTAAAGAAAAAGCTAAAGACTTCGGTATCACAATCATTAACGAATATGAATATTCTATTAAAGACAGGCAGTTTGGTGCCATTGTGGCCAAAGTTAAATCAGACCGCCCGGATGCCATTTATGCATCAGGGTATTATTTTACTGCAGGCCCTCTGGTAAGCCAGCTTCGTGCCTCCGGCATTACAGTTCCTGTGATCGGGCAGGAAGGCTATGATTCCCAGAAATTCATAGAGATTGCGGGTAAGGCAGCCGAAGGGGTGATCATCACAACCTCACTGGATCGCGATTCAGATGTCCCTGAGACAGCAGATTTTATCAAGAATTTTGAGGCACTTGCCGGCTATAAAGCAGATATGGTTGCAGCATCCGCCCATACAGCAGTAAAAGTAGCAGCACTTGCAATCCAGAAAGCAAAAAGCACGGACCCTGGAAAAATCAGGGCGGCAATAGCTGCCATCTCTCTGAAAACCGCTACTGGTACCATTGAATTTAACAATCTTGGCGAAGTGTTAAAAGATATCCAGAACCAGGTTGTCAAAAATGGAGAATGGCATCATCATTCCGTCATAAGTGATCCTACGCTCCTTGCACCCCCTGAAAAATAATGAAAACTAAGAATAGGATTATTTAAAGTGCTCTTTATTGAACTTTTCATTCAAGGACTTATACAAGGATCAACCTATGCCATAATTGCTGTTGGATTAACACTTATTTATGGTCTGTTAAGGGTCCTGCATGTTGCCCATGCAGGGCTTTTTACCCTTGGTGCATATCTGGGTGTGGTATTGACCAACCAGACCGGCAGTCTTTCTTTAGGGATACTGCTGGCAGCCCTTATCTCGGGCATTGTCGGGATGGCTATATACAGACTTGTTTATGAACCTATGCTGAGCAAACCACCCTATGTAGCCCTGATTGCATCTATAGGGCTTTATATTGGAATGGAAGAAATTTTCCGGCTTGTTTTTGGTCCGTTCGGGATGAGTTTTTCATCTGCACCATTGCAAGATATTGTGGTTTTTTTCGGAATCCATTTGAGGACTTGCCAGATTATTACGGTTGTAACCAATGTGGTCCTGCTGGGTATTCTTGCCTGGATAGCCCAGCGGACCAGAATTGGTACAGGATGGCGGGCAACGGTTGATGATCCCCAAATGTCTGCTTGTTTTGGTATCAACCCGATTAAGGTCAGATATATGGTATTTTTTACAGGAAGTGCATTGGCCGCAGTTGCAGGGGTCATGGTGGCTCTTTTAACTAATATAGTGGAACCCACCATGGGTGCAGTTCCATCTTACAAGTCGCTTGCTATCATCGTGCTGGGCGGCCTTGGTAATGTTTTTGGGACCTTGATTGCATCTTTAGTCTTAGGAATTCTAGAAGCATTCGGTACTATTTACATCGGTGATCTTCTGGATAGGGACGCCATTGCTTTTGCATTCCTCATCATTGTTCTGATGATTAAGCCAACCGGTATTTTCACTTCGAGGTAAATTATGGGATTATATGAAATAAGTCTTGCAACCGGCGTTGGAATCTACATCATACTTGCGGTAAGCTTAAATATGATCACAGGATATTGTGGTCAGATCAGCCTTGGACATGCTGCGTTTTATGGTATTGGTGCCTATACGGTAGCCTTGCTTTCCAAAATTGGCTGGCCGATTTATCTGACACTGGGGGCCGGTTTTCTGGCAGCCGGAATCATCGGTACAATTGTCGGTCTGACCAGCCTCAGAGTCAGGGAGGATTTTCTGGCAATTGTTACCATGGGGGTTGCGTTCTTGTTTGTCGGTATCGTCAGGCAACAGGAATTTCTCGGAGGTGAAATGGGAATTTCAGGCATTCCTTCCCATGGAATGAGCAAACTTGCCTACCTCGGTCTCGTGCTTTTCTTTGCCGTTTTGTCCATCCTTTTTTCCTGGTATGTCAAGCGGTCATGGATGGGATTTGCCTTTGATGCAGTTGCTGATGATGAGGATACTGCCAAGGTACTTGGACTGGATGTCAAGGCATATAAACTGACGGCTTTTGCAATGGGAACCGCCATGGCCGGGCTTGCCGGGGGGCTGTATGCTTATTACACGCGTTTCATTATCCCGGATACATTCGGGTTCATCGAATCCATCACCATACTTTCCATGGTTGCCGTGGGAGGGATTGGTTCCATTTTCGGTGTTGTTTTTGCAACCATTTTACTGGTCCTGATGCCTGAATTTTTTCGGTTCATCAATGATTATAAGCTGCTTTTATACGGTGTTCTGCTCTTTAGCGTCATGAGATTCGCCCCTGAAGGCCTTTCAGGATTTTTCAAACTGCTTGTTAGAAGAAAGGACGGATAAAATGACAACCATTCTTTTGGCAGAATCGGTTACGGTAAAATTTGGCGGTGTGACCGCTCTTGAGGATGTCCATATGGATGTGAAACAGGGAGAATTTTTAAGCCTTATTGGTCCCAATGGTGCTGGAAAAACCACACTATTAAACACTATTACAGGTGTAGTAACACCGGTCAATGCATCATTGAAATTGGGAAACAAAGATATTTCAAATCTTCCCACACATAAAAGAATAAGGCTTGGTCTTGCCTTGACTCATCAGATCGTTCGCCCGTTTAAATCAATGACCATCCTGGAAAATGTCGCATTTGCCGCAGGATTTAAAAAAGTAAGAAAAATTATCCCTTCACTTATCACGCTCAACCGGTCTTTGGAAAAGAAAAAAGCAATAGAATTTCTTGAAATGGTGGACATTGCACAATATCAGGACCAGGAAGTGTCCAAATTGCCGTTAGGCGTTCTCAAACGGCTCGAAGTTGCAAGGGCTCTGGCAGTTGAACCACAAATACTGCTGTTGGATGAACCGCTTGCAGGGCTGAACAGTCAAGAAGCCGGTAAGCTTGCAGACACGGTCAAATCTATCTCAAAACAAGGTGTTACAATTGTAATGATAGAACACAATTTAAGTGAAGTCCTCAGGGTCAGTGACAGGCTTCATGTTCTGGATAACGGCAGAAATCTTGCACAGGGAGAACCAAAAGCCGTCATGAATCAGCCTGAAGTCCGGGCCGCATATCTGGGGATTTGAAACAATGATGTTAAAATTAAAAAACTTTAGTTGCGGTTATGGCAGTATGCATGTGGTAAGCAAGCTTGATATGGAAGTTGAAAAAGGCTCTATTACTGCTATCCTGGGCACCAACGGTGCAGGGAAATCATCCCTCATAATGGCGCTGGCAGGCCTTGTTGATATAAAACAAGGTGATATTGAATATGATGACCAGGACATAACCCTTTGTTCGCCAATGGAAAGGGTAAATAAAGGGATCGCATTAGTTCCCGAGGGCCGGCGGCTTTTTAGTAGTTTGTCTGTTTATGAGAATTTTATCATTGGCGGGTATATCACCAGTAAAAAAGCAAGCCGGAACAATATTGAAAAAATTATATCCATTTTCCCCAGGCTTGGAGAGCGTTTCAAACAAAAGGCGGGTTCTCTCTCCGGCGGGGAGCAGCAGATGCTTGCCATTGGCCGGGCGCTCATGGCAGAACCAAAGCTTTTAATGATTGATGAGCTGTCCCTCGGGCTTATGCCAAAGGCAATTGATACCTGTTACAAGGCAATTAAAGATCTGAATGCTCTGGGACTGACCATACTGCTTGTTGAGCAGAGCACACAAAGGGCATTGGAAGTTTCAGATTCCGCCATTGTGCTTGAATCCGGCAATACGGTATGGAAGGGCTCTTCCCAAGAGGCCAGGGACTCATCCGATATCATAGATTCGATACTTGGGCTGCATAAACAAGGATGAATTATTATTCCAACAATCTTAACAGCTCAAATCTTGAGAAATGTTATTCTCTGGCACCCAGGCGTGTAAGGCAGTATTTATCAGAAGAGATAAATTATGTGGCATCCCGGATAAAACCGGGGTATTCGGTGTTGGAACTTGGATGCGGGTATGGCAGGATTGTGTTTAAGCTGGCAGATCTAACAGAATCAATCACCGGTATAGATATATCTGATGATAATATTGAGTATGCCAGGAAACTTAACCTTTATGCCCATTGTACGTTCAGGCAGATGGATGCACTAAGCTTGGACTTTGAAGATAATAGGTTTGATATGGTGATCTGCCTTCAAAACGGAATCTGCGCCTTTCATACTGAAAAAACTAAGCTTGTCCAAGAAGCATTACGGGTAACAAAATCAGGGGGTACAGCCTTTTTTTCAAGCTATGGTAAGAAGTTCTGGCCCCACCGCCTGGAATGGTTTGAAATTCAGGCCTCCCACGGCCTTCTGGGGAAAATTGATTATGAAAGATCAATTAATAATACCATCGTATGCAAGGATGGTTTTTCATCAGGAGCAATGGACAAAGAAGATTTTTTGAATATTGCAAAACAACTTTGTGTTATTTCTGAAACAACACTTGTTGATAATTCAAGTCTGATTTGTAATTATGCCAAATGCTGAAAATACCCAGGATCAGCGGCCGGGCTGGTAGAATTCACAGGTTATTCCAACCATCAGCACTATCAGTTTTTACCTGACGGTTTAATTTGTTCATTATATTGTTCAACAAGCTTTTCATAGGCTTGCTTTTTTTCCTGATATTGTTTGATTTCAATATTTAATTGAGTGGCAAGTTCGTTGTATTTTTTTTGATCAATGGTATTTTTTTGCTCGGCCAGAGTCTTATTTCTTTTGACAAGAGCATTGTATTCAGTGACAAGCTTGTCTCTTTTTGTTTCAAGAGATTCAGAAGAAATCGTGTCTACTTTATTTTCAGTCTTTAAAGGCTCTTTTCTATCCGGGGTTTGAATACTTTGATGGATAGTTAAATCGGGCCGCTGGTCTTTAGGAATTTCGGAAATATCATCTGTATAATGCTTGACACCATTTTTATCAACATAGTGGTAATATTCTGCAAACAAAGATGAAGTGGACAAAATATATAAAAAACAGACAATAAAAATATAATATAATTTCATATTTTTTCCTCCGACTTTTGTGATTTCCTGAAATTTTAATTGAAAGCACCCCATAATGTCAAGAAAGGACTTCAATTATGACAGATCTTCATCCTTTGCACCTGTTATTAATTGCCAATAATATATGATATGGCGCTTGTAAGTTTTTTAACATAGGGGATATGCAAAAATTCATTGGGGCCGTGGGCATTTGATTGAGGTCCCAGGACCCCTGTAATAAGAAATTTTGCCCGGGGAAACTTGTCTGCCAAAAGCGTCATAAATGGTATGGAACCCCCTTCTCCGGCATAGCATGGCTTTTCATCAAAAAACAGGGAAGAGGCTTGTTCCGTTCTTGTTTCAAGCGCGTCTCCCATTTGGGGCATATCCCATCCTTTTGCATGTTTTATTACATTAAATGTTATTTTGGCACCATATGGGGGGTCTTTTTCCAGTAAGGTTTTAAGCTTTTCTGCAGCCCTATCGGTTTCAACTAAAGGCGGGGTTCTGATGGACAACAGGAGCTTGGTAGACTCCCTGATGGCATTTGCCGCTTTATCAACCGGAGGAATCCCACGGGCACCAATGCAGGACAACATTGGCTTCCAGGTGCTGTTGATGATAAGTTGTACAGGATCATTGCTCATGGTGACAGCACCGTTCACTAAGGGGATTGCAGATATCAGGCTTTTATTGAGTATTTGAGCTGTCTGGTTAATCTGTTCAAGTCGTTTTTCAGGAATCTGTCCATAAAGTTCGGGTACCAGTA
>JAGLNZ010000363.1 GCA_023139225.1 Desulfobacula sp.
CCCCATAATGATAGACAAAATACTCGCCCGTTGAAGGGGCTGAATTCACCTTACCGGGAAATATTTTTTTGAGAAATAAAATTCGAAATAATGTAAAAAATGGAGCAAAAATTTTTGAACTATTTCCATTGAAACTTGTAAGAACGCTTATAGTATAGCGAGATGCATACTTGAGTCCGGCTTTGAAGGAGATCCCAGACCCAGACGTCGATGGGACAAAAAAGGTAATAAAACCAAAATAACAAAGAATGGTGACCATTTGCGTTTGAATGTGATGGGAATGATTTGTCCAAGAACTGGAGAATTTTTTGCAATAGAAACATCACATTCAGATACAGATACATTCCAGGCTTTTCTTAAAGAAGCTAAGAAAATGATCAAATTTGAACGTAAGAAAAATATATTGATTCTTGATAATGCTTCCTGGCACAAGAAAAAAACTATAAAATTCTATGGTTGGCAACCCAAGTTTTTACCGCCATACTCCACTGACTTCAACCCAATTGAGCGTATATGGAATACGATGAAAGCAAAGTGGTTTAATAATCATGTTTGTCGAAATGCACAACAATTAATGGACAGACTTGATCAAGCCATCTTGGATGTAATTGACAATCCAAAAAGGAATCAAAAAACGGCTTCAATCGGAAAGTTATTTTGAGAATCGCTATATGACTTGGGATATTAGATCGAGTTCCTTTAACTTTCAGCCTATTTGGCACAAGTTAATCGTTTATAGACTGAGCATCAACAAAGGATTCAACCAATTTTAACGTCGCAAGCAACGGGGTATTAGACCCAATGCTTTGCAATCAAGGCCTACTAAAACCATTGGCAATGATTGGCTGATACAGGTTTGTATTGAAATATTTATTATAGGGCCGGCATTTTGAAAGAAGCATAAATGTGATTTTTGTTTTCAAATTGTTTGCCTCCTCGCCCAAACTGTCAAAATTCCCCCCGCCCTTTGAAATGATTAAATCTGATTGATCAACCAGTTTTTTCACCCGGGATGAGCATCTTTTCAAAACCGTTCCGGGCAGCGGGCCGTCAATACCGTTTTCAATAATAGTGGCAACCTGGTCAATACCTACATCCATTGCTTCTTTCAATGTTGCGTCATTCATTGTGGGTACGCTTCGAACGACATATACAACCTCAATATCATATTGATTTTTGATGGTTTTAATAAATAATTTATCAAATACGATTTCCCCACAATTATCTCCAAAATATAAGAGGTGTTTTATTTTTGAAAGCTGGTTTTGAAAGGTTGTGAATTCATCCTTTGAAAGAGAGGTGTCAAGTTTTTTAATAATAAAATCTTTTATGGTGGCTATACCCTCCGGCATCATAAAATCAATTGAATTTCCAAGTATTGAAATCTTTGCCGCTGTATTTAATGGATCTGAGGATTCCTCCACCAATTTTTTTAGAAAGGGATATATCTTCAATACGCGGTTGTTTAAATCAATTTTTTCATTATGGAAGGGATCAGGATCATTAACCGCAGCACTAATTTTTTTCATTACGATTTCTATAATATCAGGGCTTGCCTGGTTCCATTCAAGGCCTCTTAAACCCGGAATTTTCAAAATATCGGAAAATAGACCCCTGGCAGTCATATCATCCAATGAAAGTTTTCTGATTGCTGAGATTGACATAGTCAGAATACAGGGAATGCAGTCGGGTTTAATCAGCATAGCAAGTTCCTTTTATCAATACGCTTTATCGGTCTTGTATTTTTTCCCAGTATTTTCTGTCTTGATCCTTCATCCAGTCATTACCCCATTTTTTTTTAAAATAAGGAGAAAATAACCTGTTATGCCAAAATTCCCAACTGGATTTCCCCTTATCCTGGGATTTTAATATATCAATCAAAAAAGTTGTGATATTAATCATTTCTTCTTTTGGAAGGTAAGAAGCAGCCCCGCCCTCGATAGATTTTATGAGATTGTCGGGACTTAATGCATTGGCTGTCAGCATAACGGCTGTTATGTTTTTGTGTTTGGCAATGTGTAACAATTTATAGCCGTCAACACCCATAATATCTAAAATTGCCAAATCAAAATCATTTTTTTCCAAGAGTTCTTTGGCTTCATCAAATGTGGATGCTTTTGTAACCTTGCACATATCCAGCATTTCTTCCAGTACTTCTAATATATCAGGTTCATCATCCACTATGAGAACCTTCTTATCATTTAATAAACTTGTGTCTGACATGATTCATCCCCTTCTTTAAATCGTAAGGCTCTAGTTGCCAAACCCCTGTACCATAAGATCAATGATATGATCTATATCATTTTTCCCTTCCTCTTTCATTATTTTTTTATTGAAATTTTTTTTCCCTGCCGCTGTTACCGGTCTGGATTGGGTAAAAAAGACATTGTCAGGAAATGGCAAATCCGCGTCTATGGCCCACTCTGTGTCCTGGGGGGTTTTATAATGTTTTTCAATGCGTATTCCCGTCTTTGCAATTTCAATCACTTCTCTGACACTGAGGCAGGGGATCACCTGCTGATCAGAAGGTACAGGCTCGACAATAGTACCACACTCTTTTGCAACAAATTTTTGATCTTTCTGGCCTATGATACTCTGTGTTATTGCCATGGAGTTCTTATTGATAACGAAGCTGTCAGGAGTGACCATGCCTTGTACAATGCTTTCTCCAAATCCCCAATTTGCTTCAATGGTGATCTTGGACTTATCTCCTGTCACAGGGTCCAGGGTAAACATCACCCCTGCGGATTTTGAATTTACCATTTTCTGTATGCCCACGCTAATCAGTACATCATCCTGAGGGAAATTTGCTCTCATTCTGTATATAATTGCTCTGTCAGTAAAGAGACTGGCCCAACATTTATGGGTTGCCAAAACCACCTCATCATTGCCCCAGATCCAAAGATATGTATCCTGCTGACCTGCGAAACTCGCATCTTCAAGGTCTTCAGCAGTGGCGCTTGATCTTACGGCTACAGGAAGGTTTACAACACCACATTTGTCACAAAGTGATTTATATGCAATGATTATTTCTTCACATATCTTATCTGGTATGGGTGCGGAAAGAATTGCCTGGCGGATTTCTTTCCCGGCCTTGGCGATCCTTATTATCTCATTTGGAGATATATCAGCCAGTAATTCTCTGACATTAGCCCATAACTTTGTTTTTTCCATATATTTTGCAAAGGCACTGCTTGTTACTGCAAATCCCGGGGGAACCCGTATGCCCGCATTCACCAATTCTCCCAAGTTTGCATTTTTCCCGCCGACAAGGGGAAGCGTATTTTTGCTGCATTCTTCAAACCAAAGAATATGCTGAAATTGTGACTGCATGTCTCATTCCTCCTTCCTGTATTTTAGAACAGCCCGAAGGATTAAGTTACTTCCTTTGATAATGAACTTTGTGTTAAGCCCGGTGTACAAGTGTTATCATAAGGAAGTAACTTAGAGCTGTCCTCTTTAATCCGGATAGTTAAACAGCATTAGCTTACTTGTCCAGAATATAAACCACACCATTGTCACCATCCACTTTGATGCGCTGTCCTGTTTTTATCTTTGCGGTTCCCTCAAAAACATTGATAACACAGGGGATTCCATACTCCCTGCTCACAATGGCCGAATGTGAAAGACTCGCTCCCCTGTCAACCACAACACCACTAAGAAGGCCGAAGACCGGGGTCCAGCTTGGAGAAGTTGACACAGCAACCAGTATTTCCCCTTCCTGTATCTCATCAAGTTGAGCTTCCTCCATGACCACCCTGGCAATGCCCTCACAAGTTCCTCCTGAACCGCATATTCCGTAAAGATCTGCATTCAATTCCGGTTTGGGAACAGGCATTGAACCAACCACTACCTTGAGTGCGATGGGATCATTGGACTGAACAAGAACTCCCATGGCATCGTCCATAGTAAAGCCTTCTTTCAGGATGACGGGTGGATTTTCTTTTTCGCACCAGCCCTTCCAGTCTTCACGCCTTCTATCTACAATATGTCTTAGATTGAAACCATCGGGTACAAGGGTTGAGGCTCTGACCTCATCCGGAATAAGAAAAAAAACATCTTCAGGATCATCAATTACCCCTGCACCGGCCAGTCTTTTCCCTATTCCGAGACATGACCTTCGCATAAGGGCATGGGTATAAAGGTCTAAGTAATGATTATGTTCCTCGCTAAAGATGCCGGTTTTCTGGGCAAGATTGAGCAGCGTTGTAAACCAGCCTTTCTGGTCTTCCGGCACTTTTCCCAGGACTTCCTTTGTGGCCTCTTCGCGCTTTTGGACCTGTTTTCCTCTTTCTGCATCCAGATCAAAATCTCCTCCCTGCTTAAGGAAAAACTTCACGCTTGCTATGGCAGATGTCGGATCTTCAACCCACGTCGGCATATTTATTTCAGCCATACGCTGCATGCGCCATCCATCTTCATTAAGAAAAACTTGAAGTTCTTCAAGCCATTTGCCGCCAGCGTCATTTTTTTCAAGTTCGGAGAGAACATCCTCTGATTTGCTGTTGAGAATGATATCGGCGATACCCATTTCACCGGCCTTCTTGGAAAATTTCCAGAGGTCCCTGTCCACCTCAAACACTTTGTTGTCAAACCCCCTCAAAAGATCATGAAAGGTAGGATGGGCGTCGTCTATACCAAGAGTATCCTTGCATGTATTCTCAAAAAGGATGAAGCCTGTGTAAACGCCATACATCATGTACATATGAATCTCCCACATGCGCCTACAGACATTTACAGTATCTTCAAAGTTTGCGAGAAGCTCACCATTGCTGACTGTATCAATATCACAGGATTTTAATCTCTCATAGTGGTCAAGCATTTCCTTTACATAACCGCCCCACAATTTGTCATAGTCATCTATGAATGGGCGAATGGCTTTCTTGAACTTTACTTCACGTTCTTTTCGTTCTGCTTCATCCATTACAAGGTTAAGGGTAAGATAACCGCCGCCGTCTTTGAACCGCCAATCCCAACCCTTGACCGTTGGCAGGCTGAGTTTTTCAGCACCATACTGCATGCCATGACGACAAAAATTTACCCAGAACCACCCGAACATGGGCGTCCAGGGTGGTACGGAATGGGTGGCATCTAAAAACCATGCCGGTGATTTTTCAAGGTCTACCTTCTCGTCAAACTCAAGCCCCGGAACTACATCATAGGTTTTCATTTTTTCATGTTCTCCTTCTTATTAATTAATGGTTGTTATTGTGGGTCTTTAAAATATCACCCCGCCCCGCGCCGAAGCGTGGAAACAAAAGAAGTACGACCCACTTTCACTAAGAAAGATTTTTTATTGCTCCATCAAGACCCAGCTCCTTGAGCTTGCCGGGTTTCGGAACCCCATTTTTTCCATACCCCAAGGCTTCATAGTATTCATCCAGTAGTTTATCCAAATTTCTGATCATTTGCCCGGTAGACGGCCCCGCCTTTCTTAGTGGCTCGGTTGTCATCCGTTTCGGGAGGGAATCATCTTTGCGCCTAAACCCCTCCCTAACATTGAAACACCTTTCAATACAAACTATCCTTTCTCCGATTTTAAAAAGATTGTCGGTACTTTCAAATGCCTTGATTCCTGTTGCTGCGGTTAGATATTCAACGTACATCTCATAAGATAGCCCGGAATTTCCAAAGGTGCAAGCAATCAATGAGTCATCTATGGCCTGCTCTTTTTGAACCTGTGCAATGGATAACCCCTTATCCGTTTCTGTGAACGGGTCCACTATCCCCGAGAGCTCTTCTCTGGGTCGTCCATACATGTGACTCCCGCCAATGTTTGACGTCGCCATACTCAGGCCATACCCTTTGACACCCCTGGGGTCATACCCCGCGAGTTCAAGGCCCTTAATCTCCATGGCGTAACTGCCTGCCGCTCCTCCCAGTTTTTCGGCTGCCCGCTTCACCCCCTGGCCCAGCAGCGCACCGATCCCTTCCATTTTTGCGATCAGTTCAATGAGAGAAAAGATGGCGTTTTTATTACCCCAGGTAAGGTCAAGGCCATTGGTATCAGATGCCGAAATAATCCCTTTTTCAAACAATTCGCAGGCAAAAGCGATGCTGACGCCCGTACTAATGACATCTAATCCGTAGAAATCGCAAAACGCATTAGCATCAGTGATAAACGCGCTATCCGTAATCCCCAGCAACGGGCCAAAGGCATAAATAGACTCGTATTCGGGTCCGTCTATTTGCGTACCCCCAAAAGGACCCTCTATAACATTTCGCATACCCCCACATCTGGTCATGCACATATAGCATCCAGCCTTTGCCATTTTTAAATCATAGAATTTTTTCCCGGAAATCTTATCAATGCCTGGAATGCTTCCTTCCTGGAAATTCTTAACCGGAATGATGCCCATTTTGTCCAGAACAGTGGTAATATAAGGGGTTCCCATGGTGGTCATGTTTTTTTTACGGGGATGATCTTTTAAGATGCTGATCTGCTGTTTAACCAACTCCTGAAATCGGGGATTGTCAAAAGGAATATGCTTTTTTACGGGTACATTAATGGAAATGGCTTTCAGGTTTTTAGCCCCCATTACCGTTCCCACCCCACCGCGGGATGCTGTGCGTTCTCCAGAGGTAATGGATGCATAACGGACGAGATTTTCCCCGGCTGCCCCGATACAGGCGGATTCTGTATGCCGGCCATATTTTTCTTTGAGCAATTTTTGTAGTCGACGTGGATCAATGCCGGAAAATTCTTTAGCAGATGAGAAATGCACGCCCGATTTATCAACATGAACCGTCACCAGGTTTTTTGCACTTCCCTGAATGATAATCAGGTCATATCCGGCATGCTTCATCCAGGCACCGAAGTTCCCTCCGACTACGGAGCGAAATATGGTACCGGTTAAAGGGCTCTTGGTTGTAACGGTCCATTTTGAAAACCCTTGAAGCCCCGTGCCTGCAAGCACCCCTACGGACAGTATCAATTTGTTTTTTGGCCCTAAAGGATCAATGTCCGGTTTGAGTTCGTCAAAGAGGTACTTAGCGGCTAGCCCCCTTGCTGAAATAAAATCACCAAAATATTGTTCAGGGATTTTCTCTACTTTGGATGTTGAACTGCTCAAATCAATCCGGAGTAATTTTCCAGCAAATGTTGTCATGATTTCCCCCTAAGTCAACGGCTGAAAAGTCAAACGATCAGCCAGCATGAGTTAAAAATTTTCTTTCAACAATAGATATCTAATCATCATCAATGCATGGCACGGCCTCCATCAACCAGCAATGTCTGACCGGTAATAAAATCACTCTCGTCAGAGGCCAGAAAAAGAGCAGGACCAGTCAGATCTTCAGGTTTTTCCAATCGATTAAGAGGTGTTTTCGACGTATCATATTTACCCACATCAGCCAGGCCCCGACTTGCTTCCGTATCAGTGAAACCGGGAGCGACACAATTGATACAGATGTTGTAGGGGCCCAATTCCACTGCCAGAGCGCGGGTAAGGCCGATAATCCCCCCCTTGGATGATACATAGTGGGCAAACCCGGTTGAGCCTGTAAAGAAGACCTCGGAGGATAGATTGACGATCTTCCCGTATCCTTGATCCTTCATATGGGGAAATACTGCTCTTACAGCAAGAAAGGCACCCTTAACATTGACATTCATGACAAGATCCCATTCATCCGGATCTATTTCATAAAAGGGCTTTCTTTTGATGCCGTCATAGATGGCAGCGTTGTTTACCAGGATGTCTATCCTGCCAAAGGCTTTAATGGTCGCCTCGGCCATGGAAAGCGTATCCTCTTCCCTGGCAACATCTGCCTGGAAAAGCTCGGCCTCACATCCAAGGGCTTTAATCCGGCTGACCGTTTCCGTCAGGTTATCCATGTCCCTGCGCGTTACCACCATAACCTTTGCACCTTCTTTGGCCATCTTAACGGCAAATGCCCTTCCAAGACCTTTGGCCCCCCCGGTCACTATTGCTACTTTGTCTTTTAAACGCATGGGGTGTCTCCTTTCTTTTCAATCTTTAATTTGATGAATACGCGTTCCCCCAATTTAGCGATAGGGGGGAGCCCAAGGTTAATTACAAGTCCGGTGAGCGCAAACCAAAATCTTTTGCTATAATAGTGTAGCAGTTGTAGCTTGATCCGCGTCCGATGGCCGGGCCGCCGGCCACTCCTGAAGAACACATATAAAGACCCTTGATAAATGTTCTATATCCCCCTGGCAGCCCCCTGAAACGTCCACTCTGAGAACCGCCGCAGTTGCCCTCGGACCAGCCGCCTTCTCTCATGTCCAGGTGAGTCTCCTGTATATCAATGGGTGTTGTAATACGCTCTGCAATAAAATTATCTTTTGTCATGTTGGGAGCGTATTTTTGCCATTGCGAGATCATGGACTCATAAAATTCATCATGCAGCGTGCGCCACTCTTTTCTGGAAAAAAGTCGGGCCGGACAGGTAAAATCTTCAACATGCAGGCTGTGTTTTCCCTCGGGCACGCGGCTTGGATCCCAAATGCTGTCCGGCGCCGTCAAACAGAAAAATTTGGAAGGCATCCCCAGTACGAAAATTTCATGCATATATTTGTCTTCCATAAACCCCAAATCCTTGGGCGCCCAATAGGTTCTTGGTGTGGCATTGATATCGGGGTTGTTTTTGGCCGCTGTATACTGTGGAAGCTCATG
>JAGLNZ010000364.1 GCA_023139225.1 Desulfobacula sp.
ACCAGATTTTGAATTTTTTGCTGTGATGCAGCCTCAAATAATTCATAGATAATTAGAACCCGGTTACTTGTTTTTAGTGCCACAACATATAAATTTTTATCCTTGAACTTAAATGTATCCGAAGCGCTTGCATCAACAGGGTTGGAGGCGGCAGTCTTTGCCTGTTCCTGATTTAACGCTGCCCCTAAAACATATCCGTACCGTCCTATTTTTAAATCTTCAACTTGGTTAAAAAGAGTGTTCAGATCATTGGCATGAACCAGTCCCGAAAACAGCAACAACAGCACTATGGCGATCTTACAAATTATTTTTTTCTGCATTTTTTCCCATTTCTTTTAACAGGGAGTCAAAAAATTTCCGGCAGGACAGCACATCATGCCACCCTGCCGGAAATAAATCTTAATTACTGGTTATATCTTAATTTATTTTCTTCTTCGATTAACTTCATGGTTTCCGCACTGCCGCCGGTTTTTTTCCATACATGCTCAGGCTTGGCCAGAAATTCCTTAATGTATTTACGATATTTCTCACCCTTGCCGGCATGGTCGGCCAGCTCCTGGACTTCCGGCAAAAATTCATGGTAAAAATTCCTGGAAATCTCGTACAGACCGTGCCAATGGGTGTAATCAGGCGCCTGCATGGCAGCCGCCATCCTGGCCCTTCGGCCTTCATGATGCCAGATTTCAAACCAGGTATACCCGATTTTATGCTGAAATCCTGAATTTTCCCAGATTCCGTCTTTTTTCAACATTTTAACCAGTTTCCCGCCTGGTTTGCCAAATTTATCATTATACAGATTTACCACATCATCCAGCTGCTGATAAAAATTTCTGACATGATTGACACCGTGGCATGATTTGCAGACTCCCTGCATACCGGCACGCCTCTCCTGCCAGGAAACAACCGTCTTGATGCTCTTTTCGGCAATTATTTTCTTGAGCCTGTCACCTTCCCGAACATAGGTCTTTGTTTTGGCTGTCTGGCCGGGGCGAGGCGCAATATCGCCTGTAATATCCGCTACTGTTCCATCTGTAAATGTCGCCCGGTTCAATTTCGCAGAAACAGGTGCTCTCAAATTCCATGAAAGCCTGTCGCCAACATTATGGGTATTTTTGGCGACGGCACCATTGAGCTTGACAAACGAGCCCATGTGGCAGGTGGAACATGTCGGTGCAGTATGGTAATCATCCCCCAATACCCAGGAACCGTCTTTCATGATATTCATGCCGTTAGGGGAATTGCCCTTATCCGCCGCGTAATAGGCAATACCATGCTTGGACTCTTCGTAGATCTCTTTTTGCGGATGATCCGGTCCTAAATGGCATTTACCGCAGTTCTCAGGTTGTCTAGCTCTTGATGCAGAAAAAGAATGCTTGGTATGACAAGCATTACAAACACCCTTGGTCCCATCAGGATTAATTCGCCCGATACCCGAGTTGGGATAGGTATTATGATCCATCTGGGGTGCATCGGTTTTGGAGCGCAGGGATTTTCCATCCTTATCGCGCTTCAGTGATACAATGGATCCATGGCACTGCCAGCAGCCACTTGCCATATTTGCTTTGTTGGTTGGCATACCGCCAATCACCTCTGCCAGCATATTATCAAGGGATGCCATGATTTCACCGGCAGTGGCATGATGGGATACAGACATTCCCTTTGCCTCGGGTTCATGGCACTTTGCACAGTCATTGGGTGTAAGAACAGCCTTGATAAAGGCACCTTCATGGTTATAACCCATTTCATCACCCTTTTGAGCCGCATGGCAGGTGTAACATCCCACCTGGCCTTCTTTGGCAGCGGCATGGGCGCTTCTTTCCCATTGAAGGACCAGGGACTTGTTCTCTTTTAGATGACAGGTGATGCATTTTTTGTTTATTTCCCGATTTTTCTGATTTTTTACATCAAAGGACTCCTGGGTCAATGCAAACGCAGCCCCTGCTGTAAAAACAGATACAATCATAAAAATTAGTAATGACCTTAAAACAGTCATATTAAATCCCTCCCAAAATTTAAGTTAGAATGCAAAAATATAAAAGTTGTTTTGCATTGCCTCACCACTTGCCTGCATCACCTCCTTTCATGAATTTATCTTAAATTTATGTTAACGTTTATTTTACGTTTGTCTCACTGTCTGAGGTCCAGAATGGAAAGATCTTACTCAACACAAAAAGAATGATAAACGGGATGGACATGACAATGATCACGGCAAGTATCCCCTCCTTGTCAAACCATTCGGGATGAAACTCGGTATAGCCTCTTGCGCTCTTGCTCATGAGCTGACCGCCAATCACAACGTTCCACCGCATGATCAGTACCTGAAGCAAAAGGATGGCTGAGACAACGGCTGCTGTAAAATTATAAAGATAATCTTTTATCTTAAAAATACCCATCACACCCAGAACAAACAGGGGGATCACCGAACAGATCTTGACCTGCCATAACCAGAATGAACTTGCCAGGGGACCATTTAAAAGCCCTTCAACCATATGATGATACCCGGATTTTAAATAGGAATGGGAAAACACCTCCAGCATCTCAAAGGTAAAGGCCAGGATAAAAAAGAGCGTCAAGGTTTTAATACATGTTTTAATACAATCGTGATCAATGGATCGTCCTTTTATTTTTCTGATGACAATATAGGCAAGGATAATAGCTGATATCCCGGACACACAGGCGGAAAACAAAAAAATCACCGGCATCAGCGGGGTTGACCATGTGGGATTGGCTTTAACGCCGCCGAAGATAAAGCCCACATACCCGTGAAGCACCACAGCAATGGGAATGCCGATACCCACCAGAAATTTGATGATCTTTTGGTCAAATGCCCTGGCTTCTTTTGAAAGGTCGATGCTGTCAAAGGTCAAGGCCCGGTACAAAAGCTGAAGCCGGCCTTTTGAGGTGGCCCTTAATTCCACGAGATCTTCCCGGTATACAAAGAGTACGATAAAGACAATAACTCCCATGGACAC
>JAGLNZ010000365.1 GCA_023139225.1 Desulfobacula sp.
GCATAGATATATCCAAACCCTGCCATGGCTGAACTGGGACTGGGGGTTAAGAGCATATTCAAATTTCGCTCAGGCCGTCCAAGGTGAAGTAGAAGCGGCAGAGTGGCAATGGCCAGAAAAGCCAGGGCAAACAAAAGAGAAAACCTTGCCAACGGCTTAAGGCTTTTGACATCAAAAAGGTAATAAAGGGCGGCAATGATAAACGCCCCGTCCACAAGACCTGTTATATACGGGTACAGGACAATCATCATGCTCCAATGGACATGAAGGTCATTGGGCATGACATAATTGGAAACAAGCATAACTGCTGAACTGTGGGCTGCATCCATCAGATCACCTCCCTTCTGGCACCTTTGTAATAGAGTGCGGGAAAGGTCCCCATTTCTTTTTTAAGCACGGTAAGAACACCGGGGCCTTTCAGAATTTCATAGACTTCGGATGTTTCGTCCTTTAGGGAGCCGAATTTCCTGGCCCCTGTAGGACAGACCTCAACGCAGACCGGCAACAGGCCTTTTCTGACCCTGTGGTAACACCAGGTGCATTTTTCCGCCACCTTTGTAATGGGATTTAAAAACCTGACAGAATAGGGGCAGGCCTGAATGCAATAAGCACAGCCCACACACCGTTTTTCATCCACAAGGACAAATCCGTCAGGTGATATAAAAGTGGCTCCCACCGGGCAAACCTGGACACAGGGAGCTTCCTTGCACATATTACAAAGCTTGGGTACAAAAAAAGTATCCCTTATTTTTTCGTCAATATCCGTTCTGGGATGCTGATAACCGTCCAGACCGCCATGGGGGCTGTCTACATAAATCTTATCACTGAATCCTTTGACATACCGTTCAACCCAGGTCCGGTAATTACCATCGGGTACATTATACTCCCGCTTGTCAGCAACACAGCATGACCCGCAGCCGATACACCGGGTAATATCCACGATAAAAACAAATTCCTGATTATGGATGTCATATTCTTTACCCTTGATTCCCGGAATCTCTTCAGGCGTTTCAAGGCTGCCGCCTCCCATGGGCCAGGCCAGGTACAAAGAACCGGCAATGGTTCCGTTTAACACTTTTTTAACAAACGACCGTCGATCCATCATGATCCTGCCTCCATCAATCCTGTTATCTGTTTTGCCCGGATAATATATTTCAAAGGTGCGTGAACATGATGGCATTGATTGCAATTATGGGTAATTTTAACATCCTGGTCCTTTAGATGATCTGGCATGGCAACCGTCTTAATTACTTCTTCTTTCCTTGCCTTAATCTCGGTGTTATGGCATCGAAGGCAAAGCGTCGTAATCTGCTTTTCTATTTTAACAGGCAGGGTTCCGATTTTTTTGCCATCCTTTATATGATCTGCATAAGTTCCATGACAAAATTCACAGGATATGGTCTTGTGGCGACCCTTTTTATGAATCTTTGCTTCATAGGGATGGCATTTGAAACAAGATGTATTGGTTCCATGCCGGATGGGAACAAAGGCTGCTTCTTTGATGGCATCCGCCCTGTAATAGCCGTAAACACCAAAAGAATCAGGGATCAATAATTTTTTAAATAAAAGGCCACCTCCTGCCAACACGCCAATGCTTAACAGCACGATCAAAAGACGCATACGATAGCTTAAATCCACAACGACCTCCTGTATTTATTCATACAGTTCCTTAATTGTTGTTAACAGCCATGTGCTTTGGAGCTTCAGTCGTATCTCATTTTATTTTTATACTAAGACTTTGAATAATGCATCAAGAAACGTTTTTGTAACAATTGCAACAATATCATTACAAAAATATCATAGGCAAGCTTTTTTTTAAAAATTTTGCCATTTATTTATTTACATTTCATCCCATTAAGTATTAAAAACAATGAATAAATTATTGTGATAATTGAATACAACAATTTTGTAACAAGAGATATTATTCAAATGACCCAAAAATCATATTCACTTATTAAAAAATCCCAGGCGCATCTATTAAAAAAAACACCTTTCTATAGCCGGACAAAAGAGGGTGAATTTATTATATACAAAGAAAAGGACCAGCAACTTGGCGCAGCAAAACAAAGAACAAACAAACACCCTGAGTTGTATATTAATGCCAAAGATAAAAATACGGCACTGGCTGAACTTTCCACGGTTTTAAACATGGACCTTGCCAGAAGTATTGCATCAAAAGGCTTTAAAGAAGTAAAAACAGCTCTTTGCAAAATAGTTGAAGAGGCATTGAGCCCAAACCAGGAAAAGATGCTGGATGCCCTGCCTGAGACCATTGAAATCCTTTTGAACAGCTATGCCTATAATGGAAAATCCCTTGAATACCTGACCCGGATTGACGGCAATTCTTCTTTGATCATTGAACATACTGTAAATGTGCTGGCCTTGACCATGCAGTATTGTTTTTTCCATAACTTTGCAGATAAAAAAATCAAAGAGCTCGCTTTTTGCGCCCTGCTCCATGACATTGGCACGTCACAAATCGACAAGGCCATACTTGAAGCAAATCACAGGCTGTCGGACAAAGAATTTAAGACCTTTAAAACCCATTCTGCCAAAGGCCATGATCTGATTATTGCTGAAACTGATTTTGATAGTGCCGTGGCAACCGTTGCACTGGAACACCATGAAAGAATTGACGGCAGCGGCTATCCCAACGGTATAAAAAAAATATCTTCCAGCAGCCAGCTCATCGGTATCATTGATTGTTATGAACCTTTAACCTATCATGATAAGGATTTTAGAAAGGCCAAAACACCCTTTGAGACATTAAAACTGATCAAGGAAGAAGTTCAACAAGGAAAGTTTGATAAAAAAATATTTAAAAATTTCACATCCTGCCTGATAAAATAAATCAGGATAGTGGTAATACCCGGAATGATTACCCTTTATTTTCAGCCCTGATTACCCTGATGATTTCATGAATAAACACAGTCTCGGAAATGGGTTTGACAATATAACTGTCAACATTCAGGGAAATGGCTTTATTCATGGTTTTCTGGATGGCTTCCACGGTCAGCATTATAAAAGGGATATCTTTTGTGCGGCTGTTGTCTTTGACGATCTCTAGAAATTCCAGGCCATTCATAATCGGCATATTTAAATCTGAAATAATTAAATCAACGGGTTCTTTTTGAACAATGTCCCAGGCTTTAGCCCCATCGGCGGCTTCCAGCAGGTTATGGAACCCGTTGTTTTTTAAAAATTTTTTAACAATACGCCGCATGGAAAGACTGTCATCCACGATTAAAATCTGAATATCCAAATTAATGTCTTCCATGATGCTTCCTTTCACCCGTCAACAGGTCTTTATTTATTAAATTAAATCAGCGAAGATCAAAAATCTTGAACAAAAACCTTCCTTTTTTCCTGTCCAGAAAATAATGTTCAAGGGTTTGTTTGATAACTTCAAAGGCAATGTTATCCCAGGGGATATCTTTTTCATCGAACAGCCGGACATCAGTGCTTTCATTTGTGGGACCGAACTTCTCAGAGTTAAGATCCGCCCTGAACATGAAATAAATCTGATCAACAAAAACAATGTTAAAAAGGCGGTAGGGTTCAATGATTTGAATATTTGCCCTTGTTTCTTCCCTGGTTTCACGGGCAGCCCCATCCTGAACCGACTCTCCGTTTTCAAGATACCCTGCCGGAAGGGTCCACTTGCCTTTCCTTGGTTCAATATTTCTTTTGCACAGCAAAACCTGCCCGTTTAATTGGGGGATACATCCCACCACCATTTTAGGATTGCTGTAATGGACCATGCCGCAATTTGTACATACGAACCGGACATGATCATCATCGGGTGGAATTTTTGGTTCAGTGGGAGACCCGCAGGCAGTGCAAAATTTAATATCCATTATATTTTTCTTTTTCATAGTTCAGCTCATTATCTGCTCATGCAAAAATAGTTTAATCATACCTTTTTATCACCATTTTTTTTCACTATTAGTAACCTGTTTAAGATATGAGCACAAGAAAAGATTCTATGAACGGTTTCCCGGTTTGATCTTTTGGGGATTGGCCCTTTTTGGCTTGACCCGGTTTGTCGGTTTGGCGCCAAGGGGATCATCAGGCCAGAAATGTTTCGGATACCGGCCCATCAAATCTTTTTTCACCTCTTTGTAGGTATTTTTCCAAAAGCTTTCAAGATCCTTTGTTATCTGAACCGGTCGCCCGGCCGGCGACAGAAGGTGCAGTGTAACCGGAATGGTGTGACCGGCTATTTTCGGGGTTGAGGAAGAGCCAAACATTTCCTGAAGTCTGACTTCAAGGACTGGTGAGTCAAGAAGACCGTTTTCATTACTGTACTTCAAAGGCTTTTTTGAACCGCTGGGAACCATGATATGAGATGGCGCATTTTTCTCTATGGTCTTCTGCTCTTTCCAGGTCAGCAGGGATAAAAAAGCAGATTTAAGGTCAATCTTTTCAATTTGTTTTAAGGAAAACACACCCAATAAAAAAGGTTTCAACCAAATAGTCAACTCCTCTTCAAGCATCTTGTCTGAAACATCGGGCAGATCGGGAAATCCGCCTGTATCCTTAAGGAACACTGCTCGTTCTTTCAGACTCTTCAATTTTTTGGTCCAGGGAAGAAAAGCAAGTCCTTTTCTTAAAATTTCCTTCATCAAAATATCACAGGCCATATCCGGATCAATGTCTGATATGGTGCGGCGTTGAACCACAAGCCGGTCAAAAATCGTTTCTTCGGTTGCCTTTACAACACCTGCTTTTTTATCCCATGAAACCGTCTGAACAGATTTAAAGCCATCGCAAAAGTCCTGTTCAAAATCCTGTTTTGAATAAAGAGCTGCAAGAAAGATTTTAGCATTTTTCGGATTTCCGTCCAGATGAACCGCAACAATATATTCGTTTAAAGCAACGCTATTGGTTCCTGAAAAAAACGCCCCTTTTCCTGCGGCCAGTAAAAATGTATTGTTTTTGTTGTCCCTTTTTCTGGCGATCCTGTCAGGGTATGCATGGGCAAGCAGGGTACCCGCTTTTTCAATATCTGTCTTTGTGAATCTTATGCCAAAATCTTTTGCCATCTTTTTTTCGGTTTTAATGATCCTGTGTATGATCCCTTTATTTACCTTGAAGTCTTTTTGCCACTTCTTTTTCTTCATTGTAAACTCTTCTATAATTTCAAGGCGAAGCCGGATATCAGGATCAACTTTATTTTGATCAAACCGGATAAAATCCCG
>JAGLNZ010000366.1 GCA_023139225.1 Desulfobacula sp.
TCATTGAGAAAGGCTGCAATCCTGCAAGCTAAAAAACCATGACCTTTTTCATCTGCCTTGATGATCATATGGGCAAGCCTGGGATGCAGGCCGGCTGACGCCATCTTTTTACCATGGGGCGTAATACGACCCTGATCATCAAGAGCACCCAGAGTTTTAAGCAAATTTACAGCCTGGTCAAAAGATTTTTCATCGGGCAGATCAAGCCATTTTAATTGCCCGGGATCTGATACCCCCCAGACTGCCAGTTCCAAAGCAACCCCGGTCAGGTCAACACTTAAAATTTCAGGTTTTGTATAAGCTTTGAGCAATCCATGGTCATATTCAGACCATAGCCTGTAACACTTTCCCGGTCCTGTCCGGCCCGCCCGCCCTCTTCTCTGGTCTGCCGAAGCTTTTGAAACCCGAAGAGTCTCAAGGCGGCTCATCCCTGTTTGAACAGAAAATCTTGGGACACGCATGAGACCTGAATCAATTACAACACCGACGCCTTCGATGGTAATGGAAGTCTCTGCAATGGAGGTGGCAAGCACAATTTTTCTTTCACCATGACTTGAAGGATGAAAGGCCATGGCCTGTATATTTTGAGACAAATTCCCATATAAAGGAAAAACATGAACCGCTGAATCAAGATTTTTTTCAAGAATTGAATCCAGCCTTTTAATTTCCCTGACGCCGGGCAGAAAAACCAGCAAATCTTTGCTGGTCTCCGAAAGGGCACGTTTTATGGCCCAAGCACAAGCTGTCTCAACCGGGGCAGCCCTGTTTTGCATGTCATGAGAGGGGATATAAATTGTTTTAACAGGAAAACTTTTCCCCTTTGAAACAATAATCGGCGCATTATCCATAAGCTTTGAAACAGCCGTAACATCCATTGTGGCAGACATGACAAGAATACGCAAATCATGGCGCAATGCTTCAAAGGACTCCAGGCATAAGGCAAGACCGAGATCACTGTGGATATTTCTTTCATGGAATTCATCAAAAATCACCAGCCCCACATCTTCCAAACACGGATCATTTTGAATTTTCCTGGTAAAAATTCCTTCGGTGATCACTTCTATCCGTGTATCCGGGCCGATTTTTCTATCCAGCCGAATTTGATACCCAATGGTCTGCCCGACCTTCTCTTTCAGAAGATTTGCCATATGGGCTGCACAGGATGTGGCTGCCAGACGTCTTGGCTCAAGCAGAATAATTTTTTTATTTTCAAGCCAGGGTTCATCCGCAAGGGCCAGGGGAACCCGGGTGGTTTTACCTGCACCCGGCGGTGCCTGAACCACAGCACATCTGGAAGTTTCAAGCGCTTTTTTGATATCCGGAATATGCTTTTGTATGGGTAAGGGCCGGGTCATTTTTCGCTTATTATTTCATTAACTCATATCAGGATTCAGCCGTGCAGAGCAGAACTTGCAGAAGACGGCATCAGCCTCATGGCCCAGTAAATACTTCTGGGAATACTGGTGACCCCATTTTGGGCTATCTTTCATTGGCGATACTCCATAATGCCTTGACTCTGGGATTGGCAAGATTTTTTTCCCGGGTGCAGAGGCCAATGACAAAATCCGGCAGTTTGGGGGCGTGATCCAAAATCTTAACCTGGTTAAAAAAAGGACTTTTTTCCAGCACCATTCTGGGAACAAGACCAATCCCGCAGCCAAGGCTTACCATGACAATGATGGCCTCGTTTCCCGCCACCTGGGAATAAATATTGGGAATAAAATTTTCCTTTGCAAACCACTGGTCGATGCGGTCCCTGCTTAACCCGTGATCCGGAATAATTAAAGGGGTCTGCTCCCAGTCAATACCGGCTTTAGTATGTATGACGATATCAGGATATTGCAGGGGTGCTATAAAAACCAGGGGTGTCCTGAATAGGGTTTGAAAAACAAAATCTTTGGGCAAGCTATCAGGAAGGGCTGCAATGACCGCATCTGCATCCTGGTTTGAAAGCTTGAGTAACGCTTTGGCGGCATCTCCTGTTTCAAGGTGTATCCGCACACCTGGATAGGCCTTGCGATACCTTGCCATAATGCCGGGAAGAATGCCGTAGGCTGCCGTCACAGAGCAATACAACGAAAGCTCCCCCTCAAGGACATCATCAGAAGACAGCTCGTCATGGAGCCGGCCCCATCGCTGCAGCACATCGTCGGCATATTTCTTAAATGCCATCCCGGCTGCGGTCAATTCCACAGACCGGTTGTCCCGGACAAAGAGCTTTTCGCCTAAGTCTGCTTCAAGCCGCTGGATCACCCGTGTCAATGCTGATGGCGTGATATAACAGGCCTGGCTGGTCCTGGCGAAATGCAGGGTTCCTGAAAGGTGTCTGAAAAGCTGCAAATATCGAATATCCATAATCAATACTTAACACCATGTTTCAAATTATGCAATGAAACATGAAATACAAATAAATATTTGCAATACTAACATCCAATATCATATTGCAATATTTAAAATTTACAATTGACCCTTTTAAAAATAGATAAGAGTCAACAGGAACCTGACCGGAAAGATTTATATAATCTCATTTTGTGTGGCCAACACCGCCGCCTGAGTTCTATCGTTTACACTTAATTTATTAAAAATATTGATCATATGGCTCTTAACAGTATGAGGGCTGATAAATAAAATACCGGATATTTCATTATTGGTATATCCTTGGGAGATTAGCTTAAGCACTTCAATTTCTCTATTTGTGAGACCGAAATCACTTTTTCCCGATATCTGAGGAGAATCGCCCTGGTTTTCATTTTGGTTACTAGTCCTAAGAGATGCTTCTAGCATAAGGATTTGTTCATGCTGTTCTTGAATTCGGTTTTTCAACTTAGATGTATTGATCTGTAAAGAAACTGAATTTACAAGCTTACCATTGTTGTCAAAAATAGGATAAACTGCATTTTCGCTAATAGGTGAAGCCAGGCTGGGGCATTTGTCTGCTGCCACCTTTCCTTTAGTAATAGCGGCCGCAAATGCCATGCAGGTTAAATAGCCGCATTTTTGACAATTTGTTTTTGGAAGAATTTTTAATATATCTATAATCGGGACTTGCTTTATTTGATTGTAATTCGGTCTTATATCTTCTTTTTGATTATAAATATCGTTCAGAAAATCGATTAAACAGGCGATGAAATCCTTTGCTGCCGTTTTGCTCTCAAAGAAATGCGCAGCAACTGAATCAGGATACAAAAAGCAGCGATACCCCTCAAATAAGAACCTGACATGTTCCGGTTTTTCGTAGTATACGGCTTCATCCAATACTGCATTGATATAAGGGAATAGATGACACACATCCTGATCCAACTTGAATGAAGCGGACCAAATCTTTGACCTATGATTATCGACATCCGATAATGAGTGAATAAACGTTGGCATGATACATCGAAATTCAGAATATCTTTTTATAAACATTGGATTCCTTAACCTTATAGTTATAACGATTTCATTATTCATTAGAGTAAAAAAAACAAGCATAATAATTAAAAACCCCCCAAATGGGTGATGAAAAATAATTTATAGGCTGATAAATTATTTTGAAAAAGAAAAGGAGAAAAATATGACTGATGTATATGAAAAACTGGCAAAGCACCTTGACAATCTTCCCGCGAGTTATCCTGCCACAAATTCAGGGGTTGAACTTAGGATATTAAAACATTTGTTTACACCGAAAGAAGCAGACGCAGCAATGGCCCTTACCATGTTTCCTGAGTCAGCGGACGTCATCGCAGAAAAACTTGGCAAAAATGAATCAGAGACTGAAAAACTTTTTTACAGCATGTCCAAAAAGGGACTCATTGGCCGTTTGGGCAAAGAACAGAATAAATACATGGCAGCCAACTTTATTACCGGTATTTGGGAATATAATGTTAACAACCTTGATGAAAAATTGATTCTTGATGTTAATGAATATATTCCTCAAATATGGGGAAAAAACTGGGCAAAACAAAAAACCCAGCAACATAGGGTAATTCCTGTATCAAAAAGCATTCCTGTTGAAATGAACATTATGCCCTATGAAAAAGCGGAAAGTATTATAAAAGAACAGGAAAAAATAGTGGTTGCACCCTGTATATGCAGAAAAGAACAGAAAATGGCCGGACACGGATGTGATAAACCTTTGGAAACATGCCTGATGTTCGGGGGTAATGCATTTTTCTATGAACAAAACAATATCGGACGCTCTGTTTCACAAAAACAAGCTCTGGAAATTTTGAACAAAGGTATTGAGGAGGGTCTTGTTCTTCAGCCTTCAGATTCTCAAAAGCCCTTTGTTATCTGCATGTGCTGTGGATGCTGCTGCATGGTACTAAAAAACCTAAATACAATGGATGAACCTGCCAAAGTTGCGGCTACTAATTATTATGTCATAGTTAATCAGGATGTCTGCACAGGCTGTGAAAATTGTGAAGACATTTGCCAGATGGGTGCTGTAAAGGTGGATGACGGATCAGCAGTTGTCAATCTGGTAAGATGTATCGGATGTGGTCTTTGTGTTACACGATGTGAATTTGATGCAATAACCCTTGTAGAAAAAGAAAAATCTGAAAGACATGCCATTCCTGCCAATACTATTGAACAATATATGAATATGGCCCGGGAAAGAGGCCTTATGTAGCCTGTGTAGCCTGCTGTCAAAGAGCAGCAATGCTCTTTGACAGCTTATTATTACAATTCTTTATTCAGTCATAAAAGAGTATTGAAAGTCAGTCGCCGGAACAAAGGTTTCCTTGATGGTTCTGGGAGATGTCCAGCGCAGCAGATTCAAGTGGCTGCCAGCCTTATCATTTGTTCCACTGGCTCTTGCACCGCCAAAGGGTTGTTGCCCGACTACGGCTCCTGTGGGTTTATCATTAATATAAAAGTTGCCTGCTGAATGGGTAAGGCGAGTGGTTAATTTATTAATAATTTGTCTGTCCCGGGCAAATATAGCTCCGGTCAGGGCATAGGCAGAGCTTACATCCAGAATATCCAGAGTTTTATCAATTTCCTCGTCCGGGTAAATATATATGGTTAATACAGGACCGAATATTTCTTCTGTCATGGATTCATAGGACGGGTCTGAGGTTAAGATAACAGTGGGTTCAATAAAATAACCTTTGGATTTATCAGTATTGCCACCAGCTATAATTCTGGCATTATCAGACTCCCATGCCCGATCAATATATCCTTTGATAGTATCAAATGCATTTTCATCAATCACTGCATTAAGAAAATTGTCAAAGGCAAGAACACTGCCAGATTTTATCTCTTTTAATTTGCTTAAAAGTTCTTTTGTGAATTGATTCCATCGGGATTCAGGTAGATAGAGTCGGGAACAGGCAGAACATTTTTGCCCCTGATACTCAAAAGCACCTCTGATGGCCGCTGTAACCACCTGGTCCACGTCAGCACTTTTATGCATGAAAATATAATCTTTACCTCCTGTTTCTCCGACAATACGGG
>JAGLNZ010000367.1 GCA_023139225.1 Desulfobacula sp.
TTTCATGAAAATGGGCAATGTGAAGATTTACATCCGGGATCTCATCAAGGATCATGGAAAAATATCGATAGACATCTGCGGCAGATGCAGATCCGTCATGGTCGGCATGCTCAATGTCACTGGCTCCGATGGAAAGCCAGTATTTAGTGAATTCAACCGCATCTTTTAATTCGGTTGCACCGCCAATGGGGCTTCCCCAGATGGTACTGACCGTACCACACATCTTAATGCCCGCATCGGAACACTTTTTGATGCACCTTTCAGCCTCGCTCCAATAATTTGGAAGGGTAGTACCGGAATTGGCAAAATGGTGCTCTTCTTCGGTGGAGACCATCATCAATACCCTGTCAGGGCCTATGCCTCGTTTTTTAAGTTCAATGGCCCGGTCAACAGACGGTTCTCGGATGGTGATGGCCGTTAACACAACATCAGCCATATTAATGCCTTTTTTAGCAGCACGGCTGATAAAATTATCACTTCTAAGATGGGTCAAAAGTTTTTCGGCATCACTGAACTGGGGCATGGTTCTCGGGTTTCCCAGATTGGTGACTTCAATGTTCCGGCATCCTGCAAAAATCAACTCTTCAAGATAAGTGATTTTGGCAGATGTGGAAATAAATTTTTCAAGATGCTGGAATCCGTCACGGATGGTAATATCTCCAATGGTTACCTTTTGGGGCATCCTTGGAAAGATTTTCCAATAATCATATTCTGTCATGGTATTTTCTCCTAATAGGTTTAAAATCTGAAATTTCCAAATGTTGCGTCGCCAATGGGCTTAATAAGACTGACCTCAAAGGCCATGGCCAGCCATTCACGGATTTCGGAAAATTTAATAACCCGATCGTTTAAAATTCGTGATGCGCAGAAAAAGGGATGTAATTCACCCTCATATCTATCAATTATTTTTTGCCCAAATTCATTAATTTCTTCAGAAGTCATGGGGTTGCCCATGGCTTTTCGTTTTGCCTGCTCAATGCTTAAAAGAACACCGCCGGCACTTCTTCCGCTCATGACCCCGGTTCTGGCCCGCATTGTGGAAAACAAAAAGTTGGGTTTATAACCTCTTCCGCACATGCCGTAATTTGCCGCCCCATTATCAGGTCCTATAACCAGTTGAATCCTTGGCACCTGGGCGCAGGAGACAGCCCGCACCATGTCGGCACCGTATTTGCCGATACCTGCATGCTCGGAATCAGAACCGATCATATATCCGGGTGAGCTCTGGATAAAGAGCAACGGGATTTTTTCATAGGAACACCGGATTACCCATTCAGTCACTTTTTTAGCAGATTCGTGAAAGATAATCCCTGCTGCATTGGAGCAGACAATCCCGATGGGAAGTCCTTTGATCCTGAGTCTTCCAATCAGGATATTGGACCCCCGGCCCGGTGCAAAGTTTTTTTTATGTTCAATAAATTCAGATTCATCTGCAATGGCTTCAAGGATTTTTCTGCCGTCAATCACCTTGTGAGGGGATATGGGCATGATATCATATATGGATTCCGGGGAAACTTTGGGTTCTTTACTCTCATAGGTGTGAACATGGATTTTTTGAGGTCTGGTCAAAGAAAGAAGCTTTCTTGCTCTGGCAACCGCGTCTGCCTGGTCAATGCAAAGATGATCCGCTCCGCCGGAAATCTCGGTATGAACCCTTGCACCCCCAAGATTTTCTGCAGAAATTTCTTCTCCTGTGGCCATCTTTACAAGGGGAGGGCCGCCAAGAAATGAAAAGGACTGCTTGTCAATCATGATGGATTCACAGGCCATGAAAACAATATAGGCACCTCCGGCAGTATTTCCCCCAGTACTTATGGTTACCTGGCGAAGTCCCTTGGAGGACATCCTTGCCATATTATAAAAGATAGATCCGAAATGCTGATCATCCGGGAATACATCTGCCTGCATGGGTAGAAACACACCACCTGAATCAGCGATATAGAGGCAGTTGAGGCCGTTCTTTTCAGCAATGGCCTGGGCTCTCATGTGCTTTTTAAGTGTAATGGGAAAATAGGTACCGGCCTTTACACGGCTGTCATTGGCCATGATCATGGTCCAGTTGCCATGGATTTTTCCTATGCCTGTGACAATGCCTGCACAATGAACATCTTCAACACCCGGGTATCCCATGCCGAATCCTGCCAGCATGGAGAGTTCAAAAAATTGGGTGTCGGGATCTATAAGGTCGGCAATCAAATCCCTTACAGGACGTTTGCCTCTTTTGGCAAGTTTATCTACAGCGCTTTGACCGCCGGGCCAGATGGCTTCGTTTTGGCGTTCTTCAAGTTTTTTTTCTTCAGCTTCCCAGAATGTTCTATTTTCAGTCATGGGTGTTTTTATCTCCCTTTGTAACGAGGTTTTCTCTTTTCTTTAAAAGCGGTCAGGCCTTCGATTCTGTCCTGGGTGGGTATGGTTACCCTGTATGCATTGGATTCTATGGCAAGCCCTGTGGCAAGATCGGTTTCAATACCTTTGTCTATGGCATACTTGGCCATCTCAACGGCAATGGGACCGGTCTGTGCTATCATATCCGCCATTTTCATGCATTCATCCAAAAGCGTTTCAGGCGTTGTGACTTTGTTAACAAGGCCGATATCAAGGGCTTCTTTTGCATCCACGCGTTTGCCTGTAAAAATCAGCTCTTTGGCTTTTGCCACGCCAATGATTCTTGGCAGACGCTGGGTACCGCCGCCTCCCGGGATGATGGCAAGCCTTGCTTCCGTCAGTCCCATACTTGCGGTTTCACAGGCAATGCGAATATCCGATGCAAGAGCAACTTCGGTACCGCCGCCAAGGGCAACACCATTCACAGCCGAAATCACCGGTATGGGAAGATTCTGGAT
>JAGLNZ010000368.1 GCA_023139225.1 Desulfobacula sp.
GTCTGAATAAAAAAAGTAGGATCATAAATAATATTGCAAAGATCATCCATGATGTCATTATGAACTTCAACCCGAACCCCGACTTCTATCCCCCTCTGGCTCAGATTGATCCCGTGTTTCTGAGCAATCGAGGCCATCCAGTTAGCTCCGATTCTTCCGGGGGCAAGAATAACATTACCCGCCTTATACTCAGCAATGTCCGTTATAACGCCCTGGATATGGCCGTCTTTTTCAAGGATATCAATCACGGTCTCCCTGGTTTTTATTTCAAGTCCTTTTGACTGGATATATTTTGCCATTCCGGCAATATAGCCAGGCAGGTTATCAGATCCCAAATGCTTTTGCTTGATGAGCAGAAGGTCAATCCCAAACCGTTTTGCCTCTTTTCGGATTTGTTTTGCCTCTTCCATGTTGGTGGGAAAAACAGGCCCGTCCATTTTGAATCTGGTAAAAATTTTTTCTGTCTCATCAATCAGATCCTGGGCGGAATGCAGCGACATAAATTGTGTTAAATCCGTTTTCCCGAGCCGTGGGATGAAATTGAGCTTGCCATCGGAATAAAGACCGGCCCCGCCGATCCCGGACAGGATATTGCAGGGATCACACTGAATACATTTTTGAAGATTATGGTTTGGACATTTTCTTTTTAAGGGGCTTTTGCCTTTTTCGATTAACAATACATTCAACTTAGAATGTTCTTTTAAATAATAGGCCGCAAAAAGCCCGGCAGGCCCACCGCCCACGATAATTACATCATACTTCATGTGCCACCTAAATTTTAAAAATTAGAATCATAGTTTAACAATACAGGATCAAAGGGCGATTACTGAATTATCAATGCCTGGAAACGGAGATGGCAGATATGCATCTGCATTTTCATCATTCATCCATTTTTTGCCGTCTACAAGGTACCTGAACTGGTAGGCCTTGTCTTTTTCAAGATCAATATTATACGAAAAATCACCGTTTTTTAGTTTTTTCATGGGCAGGACTTCCATATCCCAGTTGTTGAATTCACCGATTATTTTTACAGTTTGGGCAGGGCCGATATTTTTTTTTAGAACTTTGAAGAAGACTTTGCAGACAGGTTTAGTTTTTAAATATTTTTTTGTAAACATTGTTTCCCCCATATGATATTTTCAGATATTTTATCAAGGATTTCGTCAGTTTACGATCAATTCAGTATTCTAGAATGATTTTTTTTAAAGTGTCAAGAAAAAGCTCAAATACTTGCCAAGAAACCTGTATGTTGTTATAGATTGTGTTTTGATGATATGGGTAATATAAAATAAAAGTTTGAGGGTTACAAATTGGGTGAGAAAAGTCTGGGTAAATTTATTGTTTTTGAAGGCATTGACGGGTCTGGGAAAAGTACTCAGATAAAAAAGATATCAAAGCGGCTGGATGCCTTGGATTTTAATGTCTATTCAACATTTGAACCCACTGATGGTCCTATTGGATCATTAATCCGTCAGATGCTTTCAGGAAAAATTGCTACCGATCAAAGAACCATTGCCTCTCTTTTTGCAGCGGACAGGACAGATCATCTGCTAAATAAAGCGACTGGAATTCGTCATAAAGTCGATCAGGGTGAGATTGTATTATGTGACAGGTACTATTTTTCATCATATGCCTACCATGCCCAGTATATTAATATGAAATGGGTGATCCATGCAAATTCCCTGAATGCAGAGATTTTAAGGCCTGATTTGACAATTTTTATTGATGTTGACCCGGAAATATGTTTTGAAAGAATAAAATCAAGCCGCAGTAATTTTGAAATGTATGAGAAAATGGATATCATGAAAAAGGTGAGAACAAACTATTTTAAAGCCTTTGATATATTAAGGGATCAAGAGAAAATTGCTATTATTGATGGGAACACTACCATGGAAATAGTTGAAGAAGAGATTTTAAATAAGATCAAAAAGCTTTTTACATTGAGTGAATAAAAAATTAAAGGCAAACAACAGGTATGGGAGCGAAAAGCCAAAAAAAAGTTTGTGTCATAGATGGTCAGGGGGGTGGAATCGGATCCACTATTATTAAAAAACTCAAAGAGCGGTTTGATGAGAAAATAGTAGTCCTGGCTCTTGGAACCAATGCCATTGCTACGGCCCAGATGCTGAAGGCAAAGGCCAACAAAGGGGCTTCCGGTAGTAATGCGATTGTTCAGACTGTGAAAAAAGCGGATATTATTATCGGGCCTGTGGGGATTATCATGCCCCATGCAATGATGGGGGAGGTGACCCCTATGATTGCAGAAGCCATATGTTCTGCTGATGCAAAAAAAATTCTTCTGCCTTTGACCCAGGAAAATTTGGAAATTGTCGGGGTGAGCAGCCTGCCCCTGCCTCAACTGGTAGATGAACTATTGGATAAACATTTATTTTTTTTATAATATATGAGGAGTGCAAAGTGTGATGTGTGAAGCAAATGCATATTTACTTGAAAATGACGGCAAGTCTGGAGAGCCTGATGAAACACTGTTGATGGAAGCTGTTGACAAGGTTGAGCCTAGTGAGGACGGTATCCTGCTTATCTCTATCTTTGGTGAACAAAAATTTATTAAAGGCCATATCCACTCGTTATCGTTGGTGGATCACAGGGTATACATAAAACAATAGGAAAATATTATTAAAAAAGATTTACCATTGAAAAATTATTCAATGGTTAATCTTTAGTCTTATTATATCTTGCGGGCTTGGATTCTCCTGTTAAATAGCATACTATTATGGTTGATAAGCTCCTGAATCCATTTCAGGCTTTCCTTTGCTCCTTTTGGGTGTGGCCCTCCATTAATGGCTTAAACGAATACATTGCTGGACGTCTACCTTGGGCAGGTGTGACAGTGCCTATTATTTTATTTTCGAGCAAGCTTTTTATCACCTTGGCTGCATGTGGTTTTGATAATTCTGTTGATTCTGTGAAATCTGGTGTTTCAAATATTAACTTTGAAAAAAGAAAATCTTGAATTTTCAAAGAATTTCGTGATTTGGTTACATCTTGAATAATATGCTTCATTTCTTCATACAG